>ONWK01000256.1 GCA_900321505.1 uncultured Eubacteriales bacterium | reverse complement strand
AGTTCTATACTGCCGCCGGATTGTTCGGCAATATATTTTACTATATAGAGTCCCAGACCTGAGCCGTTTTCGTTACCCTTATTTTTACCGCGATAAAACTTATCAGTTATAAACGGCATATCTTCATCAGGAATTCCTGAACCCTTATCTCTGAAATGAATTGATACCGTGTCATCGGACTGAGTAATGGAAACAGTAATATCTGTTTTTGCATATTTACGGGAATTGTTTATCAGATTCTCAACAATCTGATTTATCCTCTTCCTGTCTGCATAAATCACCGGAGAAATGTCCGGATTCCTGAAAACAACATCCTCATTTTCGGCTGAAATCTCACTTATTGACTGCTTTAGAAAAGGAACAAGTTCAAACTCTTCCGGCTGCATCTGAAGCATGTTGAGATCTGAAAGAGAATGCAGGAAAAGATCGTTTGTAAGTGCAGTAACCTCGTCACATTTTCTCATAAGAACCTCCAGATATCTGGAGCGTCGTTCCGGAGAGGTATCAAGATTTGCTTCCAGCCCCTCCGCATATGCACGTATGGAAGTGATCGGTGTTTTGATATCATGGGAAAGTGTCGCGATTACAGTCTTGTTATTTTCGATGGCCTCACGCTCCGCCATTCTCGAACGCGTTATTTCTTTCCTCATACTGTCAAAAGCCCAGGTAAATGCGCCAAAATAATTTGACCTTTCATAATTAAGAGGCAGATCAAAATTCCCCTTTGCTATTTCAGATGCATAGTCCTTCATCTTATCAAAGGGACGGAGAATATTCAGATATACATATAAAAATACCATCGCCATAAAAATAATGGTGAGGGTACACATAACAATACCGTTTATTTCGACGGAATCCTCTAAATGTTTTGAGCGGAGCTTGTCCGCATATTCATCCGTCTTCTGTTTTGCCATATCATAATCTCCCTGCTCAATAAGCTGCGATATCTCATTTAAATCAAGCAGCTCCTCAGAGCGTTCATCCTGTTTAACAGATTTCCGGGAATTTAATGCTAAGATGCCGGTCACTGCTGCAAGAAGCAGTGAAAAAATCACAGTGACCTTTATAATCCGTCCTTTCATATTTTTGCCTCCAGGATATATCCAACCTTATAAACCGTCTTAATATATTGGGGCTCTGCCGGATCATCCTCCAGTTTTTCCCTAAGCCATCTTATATGTACAGCAAGAGTTTTCGGTTCAACCTCAGAGAAGGCGCCCCACACTTCGCTCAGAAGCTTATCTTTAGTCAGGGCTGTGTTTGGATGTGTACATAAAAAAGCCAGCAGATCAAATTCACGCAGCGAAAGGTTTACGATATTCCCGCTTTTTGTTACAGTACGTGAACCGTAATCTACCGTAATATCGCCGAAGGATATCGTCCTTTCATCATCGTTGAACCCGTAGGTCCTGCGGAGCAGTGCATTTATATGCGCCAAAAGTTCCTTCATTGAAAACGGTTTTGGAATATAGTCATCACCACCAATATCAAAACCTGCGATCCGGTCTGTCTCACTGGTTCTGGCACTGGCGAAAATAACAGGGACCTCCGATACTTTTCTCAGCTCACGGCATACTTCAAAACCGATCGCATCAGGAAGATTAATATCCAGAATTATGAGATGAAAGCTTTTGTTTGTCAGAATTTCAAATGCTTCCTCGCTGCTTGAAGCATGAGTCACTCCGAATCCTTTATCCGTAAGCATATCCGTAATGATCATAGCAATATCTACGTCATCATCTATTATCAGGATTTCCCTTTTCATGACATTTCCTCCGGTCACAAAATTCCTTATACAAAGATCGTAATCCGTTATGGTTATTACAAATGGATCGGGCTTTAAATATATCAAATGTGTACCGATGTCCTGGGTATCTGCACCACAAAGTCAATCTGATGCTTCTCACAGTATTTCGCAACACGGAAGAATGACCGTTCAGTCTTCTCGATCACTCCGGGCATGCCGGTTGCGGGCTTATGCAGGCTCGAGAAGAAGTTGTCCCAGTGAACCGGGATGACCAACTTCGGCTTCACCTTTGCCACCGTCTCACTGAAGAACCTTTTTCCGGTTTCCGTGTCGGCCTTCCCCAGACCGGCAACCCCGAGAAAGAGCACATCTGCCTGCAGCCCGTCCAGCTGATATTCGATGTAATTAAAACTGGGCCGTATCAGGATCTTCTTCTCGGGATGCTCAATATAGAAATCATAAGAACCGCCCTCCTTGTACTCGTGCAGTCCGGCCGGCTGCGGCAGAGACTTCTCGATAGGCACCCCGAGATCATTATTCAGGATCGTTGGTTTTGAATGCAGCGATTTCAGCACCCGAATCCGAAAATCCCCCACCGTGAATTCACTGCCGTCCCCAAATTCCACCATCTGCGATTCAGGCAGATTCCCGCCAAGACCCACATTTTTCACGGACGGACTGCCATACAGCACCGCTCCGGTCTTCGCCGCCACATAGGGCGCATCCATCACATGATCATGATGTGTATGTGACACAAATACCGCACGCAGCCGGTCCACATGATGCGCCTCAAAAAGCCGGTCAATGATCCGCTCATCCGTTGAAACCTTCGCCCCACGGATATATTTCTTCAAAGACGGCCTGGTAAAATGGCAGTCAAACAGAATCTGATCCTTACCGTCATCAAACAACAGCGTTGTCGTCCCAAAATATGTCACCTTCATAGTCTCTCACTTCCGCTAAACAATCTCCAAAATCCCATCCTAACATGCCTCCAGGTATTTTTTTGCTCTCCCGCACCACTTCAGATACGCTTCATATGTATCTATCCCGAATGTGACCGTCAGATAGTAATAAATATGATCCTTCTTATCCAGCACCTTTTCCAGGTTTTTCTGATAAACTTGCAAAATAGCCAGGTCTTTTTTAACCTGTTCCTCAAAATAGCAGATGTTCTTAAGGGCGATACCTTTTTCCTCCGCCCCGCCAAAATATAGCTTCAACATGGTTTCATATTTCAGGTCATTTGCAGCCTGCTCTACATTCAACCATTCCTTTAGTGCATTTATTCCCTCATCGGTAATGTGATACAGGATCTTTTCACGCCTGCCGCTGTCAACCGCCCTGCGTTTTTTGACAAGCCCGGACTTTTCCATCTCAGAGAGTGCCGGATAGATGCTTCCGAAGCTGCCTTTCCAGAAGAAACTGATCGCTCCGTCTATCCGCTTCTTGATGTCATATCCTGTCAGGTCTTCATGAAACAAAAGTCCCAGGATCACCAGATCTATTTTTCTGTCTTTTGCCATACCGCTATCTCCATTTCATAATATATTTCAGTAACCCAAAATATATCATTATGATATATATATCTGATAGATTATTCTGTTTAAAAATAAAAGTCAAGTACTTAACCTGCTTAATATCAGGTTTTTCCGGATTCATGTACTTTCTTACTATGACCGGATTTTCCTTTGTACAGATTCTGAAGTTTTTCGTACATTGGATTACAGTGCGTATATACTTTTTTTGCATCTCTTGAGGAAAGCACCCTGATTCCAGCAGAACCAAACAGCGTTCCAAGCGCAAAAAGACCAACCTTTGACCAACTCATTTCTCCATCCTCCTTTTTAGGTTTGTATTCCATCACTTCCGTTAGCATTATCTAACCTAATCGCATTATAGTTAGCGTGGGCTAACCTGCCAAGTTGTTTTATTCTAAAGCGGAATTTAAAATGACATGAACTGCCTTATGCATAACATATCTGATCGTAATCCGGTCAGTCTATACATGACAGCAAGGAAAAAAAGAGCGAAAGAACAGCTATACAAACCTGTTCCTTCGCTGGGGATTATATATTTTTTGATATGTCTTGCAAAACTCATCCAAATGTCAGAACCGCCAGGATCCACACATAACATACCGTCTTCGGTATCATCAGCATGCCCAGCTTCGGTTTTTCCTTACCGCAGATTGCCACCGGAAGGTATGTCAGGAAGCTGAGAGTCACCGCCACGATGATCTGCACATAAATTGAAACATCATAGTTTGATGCGTTGCTGATCACCCGGAAGTAACCGATGATCGTAAGTACTCCGATCATGACAAAAGGCACATTCCGTATGATGGCCCATTTTCTTTTACCTTCCTCAGAAAACCATGAGTTTTGCGGGAACAGAAGCAGCGCGATACGGATCACCGTAAGCCACAAGATTGCCTGCTCCACCCACAGATTATAGGCTTCATAATGATACTCCATCCCGTCGCCGACCTTCATCAGCAGATTGTAAAAAACAGTCATGGTGATGGAGGAAATGACATTTCCCATGCCCAGATAAAATGTCTGCCGTTCCATCCTGCCCTTCAGATTCTCAATGATCCGAGGGATCAGATGAAAGGAGTCTCCGAGCAAAAGCAAAAGCGTGAGCAGAAAGGCAAAACGATAACGCACAAATTCCGGATTATACAAAGAGTCATTATCAGCCGCAGTCCATTTGCCCCTGATGATAAAAAGAAACAGAATCAGAGTGACAAGATAGAGAATGCAGAATCCCGCCTCTCCCATTCTAGCCCCGACAGGCTTTTCGTGATCTCTCATATCCAACCTCCTGACGCCCTGACTTTATTCTAATCCTGCTAACATAAATTCCAGAGTTCACAAACCTCACTGTTTTATTACGTCAAAATCTAACATTATACAACCAAATCCTGCACCGACAGCTAGCTTTTCCATGATGGTATTATATCACTATTATGTGTAAATTAAAGTTCCATTTTGGTATGGTGTTTTTTCATTAAAAAAACATCCCAACCTACGAAACGCAGAATAAGCTGTTGACAAATTGAATGTAACATGTTACCTTTTATATGTAACATGTTACCCATTTAGTGTATGTACCATTTCAGATAAGAAGGAGACGTGCCGATATGAAACTGGAAGACGCCGCACGGCAGCTTGACTTTTCCGAGATTCCTCCGAGCTACTACCTGCTCGGTCTGATCAGTGCATTTGAAAACCGATTTCAGGCCATGGCCGACAGCGCCATGCAGGAGATCAGCTGGAAGCAGTTCTTTCTGATCATCTGCGTCAACCTGTGCAAGGAACCTCCCACCATCGGCGAGCTTTCCGAAATCGTCGGAAGCTCCCACCAGAACGTGAAGCAGCTTCTGCTGAAGCTGGAGAAGAAGGACTTCATCTCCTTCCAGCCGGACGAAACGGACAAAAGGAAACAACGCATCCATCTGACTATGCACTGTGCGGAATTCTGTGCGAAAAATGATGAGATGAGCATGGACATCATGAATCATATGTTTGAAGGTATCCCGGAGAATGACTTCAAAACCACGATCCGGACCATCATGCAGATTGAGAAGAATCTGCGTGACCTGACAGAGAAAGGAGCAACGAAATGAACGGAATCGTAATCTATAAATCCAAATACGGATCAGCCCGAAAATATGCGAAGTGGATCTCAAAGGAAACCGGTTTCCGATGCATCGACGTGGATAAGGTCAACGTCAAAGCATTGCGGGACTATGATACGATCATCATCGGCGGCGGAGTTTACGCCTCCGGCGTTCCTGCCTTCTCTTTTCTGAAGAAGCATATCGACCAGCTGGCTGGGAAGAAGATCCTCACCTTCTGCTGCGGGGCATCTCCCTTCGATCAGAAGTTCTTCGACGAACTGCGGCGTAAGATCTTCACCGGCAAGCTGGCAGAAATCCCCTGCTTCTACTGCCGTGGTGCATTTGATATGAAGAATATGACCTTCACGGATCGTACCCTGTGTAAGATGCTGCGAAAGGCGGTGGCAAAAAAGGATCCTTCCACTTACGAGGTATGGGAGGAAGCCATCATGTCCGTAGGTGAGGATGAGGCCTGTGACTGGACTGATCCGTCCTATATCCGCCCATTGCTTGAGGCAATATAACAACGCCCTGGTCGGTTTCTGCAAACCCAGTGACGGTTCCGGTCTGGCAGGGATTGATCTGCCAGACCGGAACCGTCACTGGGTTATAAGTATTTTTCTATCACACTCTGGTCCACAACCTCTTTCCCCAGCAGAGTAATGGCCCTCTGCGGACAACGGTTGATGCATCGGTAACACATGGCACACCTCCCATGCTGCACCGCCTTCCTGTCTTCCACGGAAATGTTCTTCATGGGGCACAGTCGTTCACACACGCCGCAGCCCACACATTTCTCCAGATCTATCTTCAGGTTCTTATCGTATTCCTTCGTCTTATGTCCGAAATAGAGCCGCTGACCGAAGAACCCTGCCATTCGGGGAAGAATACCGATCCCTTCCTTTCTGGCCCGTCTCTCCTTCAGCAAACTGGCGGCCTTCCTGGCCTTCTCCGCGGACTTACGGACGGTCTCCCTGTTCTGCTCCAGCGGATGCTTCAACAGTTTGACATCGCCTATGCTGTCAGGCATCTTTGCATGCAGACCGCCGATGACCTTCGCACCACATTTCTCCAGTTCCCGGGCCAGCAGGCCTGCACCGTCGCCGCTGAACAGCCCCTGAGTTGCGATGGCAAAGACGTACTTGCCCTCCCAGATTTCCTTATGCCCATGGATATAATCACGCACGATCTTCGGTACGGTACTGTACTGCACCGGATAGGAAAATGCCACCAGCCTCGCTTTCTTCACTGCTTCCGCTGCCGCTTCATCCTCGATGGAATATATCTTCGTATCCGGATCATACTCCTTGCAGAAGCACTCCAGGATATATCTCGAATTACCGGTACCGCTGAAATAGATTCCTACCATGATATTTGTCACCCCTTTATTTCCTTCGATTCCGGTCCGGTGGTATGAGTATTCATTTCATATGATTCACCGTTCTTTGCCGTAAAGGTTACATGCTGATCGGACTTCCAACAATTGAATCAATCCTCAATATATCCTCATTATTGAGAATGCCTAACTCATATGCCTGTCCGATCGTATAAACCTTATTCTGATAGAATGCATAACATATCTGACCATCTCTAAAGGTAATTTTGTTATTTCCATATACTTCAGTTCGCTCCGCTTCTATATATGACAAGCCATCTCCACTCATATAGGCTACAACACAACCATTTCCAAAAACACCCACATATTTTTCAATACTAAGATCATCAGCAGATTGGGGAGCATATATATCATGAATAAGATCGTTCTCTGTTAAATAGTGAAAATAACACTCCTTAACCCATTTCAGATCCGGATCATTCTGTTCCTTTGATTCTGCCAGAACGAACTGCGCCTTTAATGTATAAATCGTATTTCCATCACTTCTATGGTCAATAACTGATTTGTTAATTCTGTATGTGCCTGGTTCCAGTCTTCCATATATCCACTCCCAGTTTACATTT
>ONWK01000252.1 GCA_900321505.1 uncultured Eubacteriales bacterium | reverse complement strand
TTATAACTCATGTTCCGGGTTCCCAGCCTGTCATTTGTAACCTCAAGGCGGAGGGCATCATAGAATGATAGATCTTTCTGCAATTCTTCTATCTTGTCCATGGTCAGCTGATACCGCTCGTCGGAATAGTCACCAAATGCGCTCTGTTTGCTGTCCCACCGATATATGTCTGCGGCCTCGATCAATTCCTCCATGGCGTTTCGGATTTCAGACGGTTTACTGTCTACATTTTCCACGGTCTGGATACAGGTATTCAGTGCATTTGCCATATTCCGGTAAAGTTCTCCGCCCTCTGTACCGAAATGCGTTTTGTCATTCTGCAGGTTCATATAACCCGCCCGCATGGCCTTTAAGTCCAGAAGTATTTTGGCCTGTCCCTTCTTTAAACAGCCCAGCCCTTTCACAAGGGTTTCGGTTTCCAATTCGGTGATGTACGGGTCTATGTCTCTTTCGACAGCCGGGTGCTTCACCTGATCCTTTATCTCCGTATATCCGGCGCTCAGGCTCTGCTTCTTCCTTTCCGCCACGATGGCCGGCATTTCCTGATTCACCCATTCCTCATATCTGTTATTTCCGGCTTCCTTTGCATCTGCCACCAGCTTCTCAGCTGTCCTGATGTTGGCATCGGAGCTCACAGTCTTTCCGACTTTGTAGAGCTGACGGTCTTCGCGGCTCATTCGCATGGCAGCTCTGCCTGTTGCCTGGTTGATCCATGCCTCATACACATACTTCGGGAACTGGTTCATATTCTCCGCCACCTTCTGAAGCTGAGAACTCTCGGACATTGACGCTGCCGGATCGATATACTTCTGTTTCATCGCATCCCTGAAACTGTCAAGCTCATGAACTCCCAGCAACCGGCAGAGATCATCTCTCTGTTCCTTCCTTTCTACTCCCAGTTCGTCCAAAAGCTGATTAACGTTCTTATCGTTCAGGAAGGCCTGCTTCACGGTATCCATGATACATTTGTTGAAACCAAGCTCCTGGGCATACTGTGTCATTTCCAGGTTCATACCCTGAAATTCATTATATCTGGTGGAAGGGATCACCTGCGTTTTCCCAATGAGATATCTGGTCTTGATCTCCAGGAAGGTGGGATCCTCCTCCGGAAGAAGACTGTCACGAACCGCATCGTGTCCCTTACCGATCTCATACAGCACCTTTGCATTTACGGATCCCATCATATCGAAGATCCGCTTCATGTCCTTAGGATCATGAAGGTTTCCGCCGTTCTCTGTAACGGAGCTCTTAAGCTCCTCCTTCATTTTCTCCTTCATATGCTGCAGAAGATTTGTCTGATATTCGGTGATCATCCCGTTCTTCGGCATACCCAGCTGATCGATCTCCTGTGATGTCAGGCCTATGTCCTGTGCCATTCCGGGGACATGGAAAGCGGTGGACATCTGCACCAGATAGTAATATTTATCCTCAGGGGTCTGCATCCGGTCAAATGCACTTTCCGCATCGGCAGTAAGCACCCGCTCCTTATATTCATAACGTTTCTGCAGACGGTTCAAAATCTCATTTGCAAGAGTGACACGTGAAGCCTCAAGCTCTGAACGCTTGTGGGGCTTTCGCGGATCATGAAGCTGATTGTGCTTATAGCTGATGTACGCCCTCGTCTTACGTATTGCTTCCTGCTTCAGGGTTTCATATCTGGCCTGCTCATTATTCGGATCCACCTGACTGAGATTCACGAGAGCCGTCTTCATCTCGGAAAATGCCGGAGAGGATTTGACCATCTTCGGATCCACTTCGTTCAGGGCCTGTACAACCTCTGCGTAATTTGATGCAAGGCACACCTTATCCATCGGGGATAATTCGGCTTCCTGCCGTTCCATTACTTCGCTTAAAAAGCCTTCCAGGTTTTCCTTCGTTCCAAGATCTGTACTGATAAAATCATGATCACGATAGGTCTGTGCATGGTCAAACGCATTTACATGGGAAACCAGACGTCTCAGTATGTTATTCCTTTTTTCCTGTGTTATGGGTACATCCTTCTCACACATTTCCCATGTGATATTAAGATCTGCTGCCGTCCGTCTGAGCCTGCCCGCTATATGTTGATCATGCTCTTTCTCCGCCTGCCGTTCGCAGTTCTTCATAAACTGATACAGGCCGGAAATAACGGAAATGTCAGACTCTGGCCAGCCTGCTTTAAGCAGCCGGACTCTGGCCTCAGCGTCATCCATTACAGTATAGGGTCCTCTTGTTCCCGCGAACATTAACCCATAATCAACATTCAGTGCACCTGTTGCGTTTATAGCGTTAAACTCTTCCTCCGGCATGGCTATCCATGCGGCGGAACTGGCAGCAACCTTTTCATATGCTTTGATCAGGTCTTCCCTTGCCACTTCCCCATTGGCTTCAAAATCGTCCTGTGCCTTCAGACAATCGAAGATGTCATCTATCATCTTCCGGATTCTGGTTCCCTTCAGATTATCGCTCACGGTCTTAATGCTTTTGTTTTCATCATCCAGAGCCTTCGTTAAGGTCAGTTCTCCGTTCTTAACCTCCGGAACAAGCATGGGCTGGTTCGTATTCAGCGATGTCATAACAAAGGGGAACAGGTAGCCATACGCCGGATTTCGGGCTATCTTATCCTGAAAGCCGCGTCCTTTTGTGAAATCCTCCATGAAATAAAGGAACAATTCGGCAAGCTTCTTATCGTCCGGATCTGTAGCCGACTTCACATACGTATCCAGATATCCCGCGATTTCCTTCATTCCGTCGAGCATGACATTAAACGGTGCTTCATAAGCATCATGTGTATAATATAATGATCCCTTTTTGTCTGCTACAACCTGAAGATTCTTATATGCGGGAGGAACTTCTTCCGAATTATTAGTATCGACATTTGTATATTCGATCTTCCCGTCATACAACTCATTCAGAGCATCCAGCTTGTTATTGTAGCTTCGATTGACACTGTCAAAACCTCCCGGAGTCAGTGAGATGATCTCGAAAACGGAAACCTTCTTCAAAAGTTCCAGCTTTTTTTCTTCGGGAATAATATTATTCAGAAAATTGTAGATGACGGTCTTCGACAGTTCCTTCATCTGGTCAACTTCGTAAAATGAGTGCTGCTGATACAGCTTATTTCCATAACCCGGCATATGGTCACATCCTTTCTGAACAGTATCTATTCAGCGCCTCTGGCTGTCCTACGCTCCGGATGCGAAGCATCCGGAATCGCAGCGTGCTGAACATGGTTATTATTTTTCAGGTCTCATTATTTCATGCTTAACCTTACTATAACACAGCAAGAATAACAAAAGCGCAACAAATCGACAAAAAAAGGCGTTCTCATCGGAAAACGCCTCAATATCCATCGCTGATATACTTTTTCTGTTCAGTTTCACATTATAGTCAAAGCGCCGGCCCATAATACATTAGTACACTCCTTTTCATTCGTGCGCTATTTTGCCTTCTCCTTTGCCTCCTCCTGCCCGTAAACCGGCTGATTGGTATCTTTATCATTGGTACCCAGATATAAAATATACTGGATATCAGCCTCTTCTTCCGTAACCTTTTCAGGCGCCTTCGGTTCCTTCGGCTCTTCCCTTGTATAAACCGT
>ONWK01000251.1 GCA_900321505.1 uncultured Eubacteriales bacterium | reverse complement strand
CTTTGCGTGCCGGCATTTGTCCGAATCCCAGAATACAGTGATATCCTCATTTACATACAGTCTGTGCATATTGACACCTCCTGCCCTTCGGACGGGCAATCCGACTTAAACTCCCACATTGTTTACCGTACCGACGGAAACATAGTTTTCGATCAGAGCCTTCATATCCGTACCATCCTCGGCTATCTCCTGATAAAGACCGTTGACCATGATGCGCTGCCCGTTACCGGGAAGTTTTTCGATCTCCTTATAACGGTCTGTGTAGAATTCGCTGCGGGATACAGCCATGTTACGGAGTACACCGCGGCATTCGGAAAGAGGGCAGCCTGGGAAATTGATATTATGTATCGTGCCGTAGGGAAGGGGTGTTTCTATCAGTTCGGCAAGGAGTTCGGGAAGATATCTGTCGGTAACCTCATGGCATGCACATGCCTGCTCGGAAACAGCTATGGAGTGTATACCCTGAAAGGCACCTTCGAATGCGGCGCCGCAGGTTCCGGAATACTGAATGTCAGTGGCAGAATTGTATCCGTAGTTGATGCCTGACAGGACGATATCCGGCTTTTCCGTCATAATGAATACACTGCCTACACGTATACAGTCCGCCGGGGTTCCTCTGCAGGAATATGCCTTTACTCCTTCGACAGGAAAAGCATGAGGGAAGATATCTATGGGACTATGAAGTGAAATGCAGTGCGAAGAAGCACTGCGCTGTTCGACGGGAGCTACCACCAGTACCTCTCCGTATTTTATTGCTTCTTTTACAAGACGGATCAGACCATCTGATTCTATTCCATCATCATTTGTGATAAGTATCTTTTTCATTTTGGAACTCCATATGATGTAATGTCCGCGGATATTGACAGCTCCGGGGCCGTCATCTTATCCTACTGCACCGTCGATGGCCTTTGCCAGCTGATCGGCACAGGATGTACCTCTTCCCTTACAGTCATTCCCTCTCAGCAGATCTGCTATCTCCTTTGCGGAATGCCCCTCAACCAGCCTTCCTATAGCCTTAAGATTGCCGTTGCAGCCTCCGACATAGCTGAGATTATGTATCCTTTCCTCTTCATCAAGATCAAAATCTATCTGAACCGAGCATACACCCATGGGTGAAAATCTTACATGCTTTAACTTCTGTTCCATTCCTGTCACTCCATTTCTCTAATCAGCTGAATAAGCTATTCCGTTTTCATCAAACCGGTAGGTTCCGTCTCCGATACTGACTGTTGTATTCTTCAGCATCACCTTCTCCGGTCCGTAGCGATATACATTTCCATCCCGGACCAGCCAGCTGTCATATAGCCGTCCAAGTCTGTCAAATTTGCAGGCATAGGCTTCATCTCCCGAGCCGAAGGTGATGGTGGTGCTGCTTACCATCTTTCCATCCTTTTTCAGGTAATATGCCCTGTCCTGTTCATCTTCATATATCTGTAACCAGCCTGTAAGCGGTTCATCAGTCTCCTCGATATAATACCAGTCACCGTCGATCTCATTCCACCCGCCGTGCTTTACATTGAGATAAAAGCAGATATCATCCTTTCCGTCGGCCGAAACGGTAACCTTGACCGTATCATATTCCTTCAGCTCATTTACGATGATCTTATTCCCGCTGATCTCCACAAGAGATGTATTTGAAGAGCTCATGCTGAATCCGTCCGAACCGTCTTCTTCGTCGTCAGAAAGCATTTCAACATAATATACGCCGCCGGTTCTGGCTGTCAGGCTGACGCCGTCCTTTATGGTCCATATCTTTTCCTTTTCACTGAAGGACGACACTGTCTTTAATTCAAAGGAAATGTTACCTTTGTCGCTTTCGTTACTTTTGTTATTATTACCCGTTTCCGAGGATACATCGGCCTTTTTTCCTGTACCGGTGTCATCCTTTTTTTTATCATTTCCCATGAAAACTATCAGAAGAACGATTCCTGCAACAAGCACTGCCCCAAGAACGGCTGCCCATATTATCCAGGTTTTCTTCTTTTTTTCGGGACGCTTTGCAGAAGCAGGATTATCTGCATAAAAATTATCCCGGTACCCATCTTCCGCCCTGACGGTTTCCTTCTGCGGCTTCTCACTGACAGGTTCAAACGTATTATTCGTATTATTATCAAATGTTCCGAAGACTCCTACGGTATTTCCCTCTGATTTTACATAAACCTCCATACTGCCGCAGTTTGGGCAGCAGCAGGTCTGCTCTGTATCAAAGGATTTTCCGCATGTCCCGCATATACAATGCAGCATCTGCAAGTTCCTCCTGTTTTCCAGTTACTCAACTACTTTTTCCGACTGTCCGGCGGCTCATAACTCCGAACGTTCTTCATTGCTGTACTATTCACACTTCCGATCTTATTACAGCGCCATCTTCGTTACTGTTCTATCCACATTGCCGGTCTTATTGCAGCCCCTTCTTCATTTACATAATGTCCTCCGGCATTAAGTCCTCCTGAATAGCTGATACTTGACACACTGTCGCTGGTCTGTCCCGGAGAACGGAGCCACCACCAGTTATTTCCATCATATTTCTTATAATCCGCCTTTTTCTCATCCCATTTATATGTATAGGCTCCGTTTGCAACAGCATGATCCGTTGACTTGCTGCAGCTGTCATCTCCTACATATGGCCTCCATTCATATTCAACATCCGGAGTCATGTTGAAATATTTTGCCGTCTCGTCTATGGAGAGCAGGAATATATGATCATAGGTTTCCTCGCCGCCCGGCGTCCCGAATACATTATTGTCCCTGTTGGCCACGGTGGTCATCAATATCTTAGCCCTCTCATCCGCGGTAAAGGCTTTTTCATAGAAATCCCCGTTCAGCCAGGAACGCAGCGTACAGGTCTTCCATGTAACATCCGCAAGCTCCTCATTATATTTCTTACTGTCAAGTGCCTTCTCGCTTATAACCAGCAGCCTGCCTTCTTCCACATCCAGCACGCGCCAGGAAATCGGCTCTGCCCCGTTACCCGTATTATTATCCTGTTCATAGCTTCCGAAGGTTATGATATCCCCCGCTTTTGCAGAGATCTTAGTTGTATCTGCAGTCGTATCTGCTGCAGTTGCCGGCACCTCGGTCACAGATGTTGCCGCAGTTGTTGTGTCTTTCTTTGCTCCGGCAGTACCTCCGTCCGATCCTTTTGAGGTAAAGACTATAACCAGCACTATGGCGGCGGCAACAACTATGGCGGCGGCTGTTATGGCGATCACCAATTTAGTCTTTTTTGACTGCTTCGTTGCTTCTTTTTCTGCCTTTTTTCCCTCATTCTGGGAAGAAACTACATACTGCTCTTTTTCTGCCTTTACTTCCTGCTGCTGATAATCTGTCCTGTATGTCGCGATCTTTTCTGTAGGCTTCTCTCCCGAAGGATTCCATACCATCTTCGTCTGCCTGATCGTATTATTCAGTTCTCTTTCCAGCTGATCCATGGATCGGATCCTGTCTTCCTTTACGGGATTCATTCCCCAGAGCAGAACCTTTTCCTGAGCCGCATTGATCTCAGCCCCGAGTTCACCCGGACGTTTCAGCGGATCATTTATCACACGATCCATGGCATCCGGCGGAGTAACTCCGGTGATCATTTTATATATGGTCGCACAGATCGCATAGACATCCGTCCATGTCCCCTGGTCACCCTTACGCTGATACTGTTCCGGAGGGGCATAACCATGCTTCAGAACAACCGTCATGCTCCTTTCCTCTTCTTCGATGAATTCTCTTGCAGAGCCAAAATCCATCAGTATCACATTTCCCTGGGTATCTATCATGATATTATCAGGAGAAATGTCACGGTGTATAAGCCCATTTTCGTGTATCCTCCCAAGCGTGCGGATCACCGGAAGCAGCATTGTTATAACTGCCGTAAAGGGCATCTTTCCGTTCTGACGCAGGAACTGCAGCAGCGTCTGTCCGTCCAGAAATTCCATCACAATATATGCGGTATTGTGTTCCAGAATGATGTCCATAACACTTACTACATTACGGTCACCTGCAAATCCCGCAAGTATATAGGCCTCCCGCACAAACTTCTGACGTTCGCGCTCATAAGCCGCCTTACTGTCATGCCTGGCCACTGTAACATCAAAAGAATGGGTGGATATACGGTTTGCCAGTCCCGAAGGATAATACTCCTTTATAGCCACCTTTTTCTTCAGCTTCAGGTCTGTTCCCGCATAGGTTATACCAAAGCCACCCTGGCCTATGATCTCCCCAATCTGATAACGTTCCGCCAGTATGCTTCCGACAGGAAGTGCGAAAACAGGATTCCCATCATTATCGGAAGATACTTTCCGGCCCTCTTTCCTTACTATTGTTCTTTTGCATGCATAGCACATAGTGGCTGTATCCGGAAGATTTGTGCCACAATTCGGACAGAGCATTTTCTTACCTCCAGTTTTTGAAATGTAACTTTTCAGCACCACAGCTGCGGATGCCGGATAGCTACAATGGAACATAAAGCACTTCTATTATCCCATTTTATGAACAATCTTTCAATATATAGCCGCTTTATTTTCTTCAATCTTGTTGTAAATCATATCCCGTCATGTTAGGATAGGGTACGAAGGAGCAGCCCGAACGTAGTGAGGGTTTGTGAACGATCTCCTTAATCGTTCACAAAGGTTTTCATGATTCTTTGGCGGAGTATTATCATGCATGAAATGATCACATTAAAAAAACACGGACCCACGTGGATCCATGCAGCTGTTGCGGGCGTGCTGGTAGGCGGATTTTTCTTTCTGGAGAGCAAAGCCCTTACATATTACCTTACGGAAAGACATTACGGACGGCTTTCCGGAGGAGGTAAGGTTCTCTGGTTTCTGATCTGCTTTTTTCTCATTCTTCTTTGCCTGGAATCCGTGTCATTTTTTACCGGTTATCTCATCACCCTGATCACGGACCGGGATAAATACGTGACTGTCCGGAAAAGTTCGATGGATAACGCCAGGGCCGCAGAGATCTACCAAAAGTACAGGAAACGCTGCCGTATGATCAAAGAGATTGAGCATCTGGCATTGTACCTGCTCCTTGCAGTCATTCTGATGCTCTATTCGCTGAAGAGCAGCCCGGACAAAACCATACTGATAGTAGTTTTCTTCTTCATAATCATGGTCATGGCCTTCAACCCGCTTACAGGCAAACAGATAAAGAAGGCGCGGACCGAAATGAACAGCTATTTTCTGGTGCATTGTGATGCAGCGCTGGAATTCGACATTTATGAACATTCCAGACTTTATATGGCTACCGGCCGGGAAAGAGACCTGCAGTTGCTTATGCAGGCCGAGCTGAGTTATTTCCTGGGAGATTACAGGGAGATGGCCTCCAAGCTGTCCCAAAGCGGCAGGCATATGAACGGAGCGTATAAAATGATCCACATATACTACCGTGGTCTGTACGCCCTGGATACCGGCGACAGAACAACCTTTTACATCTGTTGTCAGGAACTGGATGCTTATTTAAATGTAAAAAAATCAATGCCGCCTCCGTTGAAAAACATTGGAGATATACTCCGTAAGGAATTGAGGATACGTGTGGATCTGATCGACGGAGATCCGGTGACCATGATCCCGGTGATCATCCAGATGATACCTGCCGAAAAAACCAGGCCAGACTGGATGAACCGCACCTTCCAGCTTGCCTGGCTTCAGCTTAAGGTCGGCGATGTGGAACAGGCTGTTAAAAATCTCCGGCTGGTTGCAGACGGCGCCGGAACCATGGCTATACGAAATAAATCCATAGAGCTGCTGCAGAAAACAGGGACGGTTCCTGAAACTTAAGGAACCCTCCCCCTTTCCGGATCAGACATCATTATACATTACAAATGTATCATACTTGTAAAATCATGATAACTGTTCAGCGGACGGTTTTCAGCACGCCGGAGATCATTCCCTTACGCAAATCGAGCAGGAGGCGAAAACCACCTCCTGCTCGTTCATTTGAATCTTGCCGTCAGCTTCGGCTTTCCGTCCTCATCATTAAGAACAACCGTGGTCACGCCGTCTTCCACCCCAACATAAGGGAAAAGCACGTCCCCCAGCACGGATTGTGCCCGGACCTCACATCGGAAGTCGGTGAAATGTGCAGTCCCTTCTTTCAGCACCGAGCAGGCAAGCGCCACATACTGGGCGTTATTTACATGATGATTTGTATCCAGCTGCAGCTCGGTCACTGTTATCGGAGGTCTTGCCTCCATCATATCCGGGACCGTGATCCTGCCCTTCTCAAACTCCTTATCCAGAGGCTCCGCGATCCCGTAAACCTCAAACTCCTTTTCCGGTATATTTCTCTCGGGTTTCTGGCTTTCCGTATTTACATAGGCCCACTCCGAAAAAGCATAGATAAGCAGTTCGCCCGTCTCCTCATTTTCGATGGTGAAGTTCCGCTGCCCGAGGAAATGCCTGAAGCCGCAGGCCCAGGTTGTTATCTTTACATGCTCGCAGAATACCGGCCGCCTGAGTATCTTCACATGCCAGCTTGTCAGCATCCACGCCGTATGGTGTTCCTTCAGCCAGTCTATGCCGACCCCGCCGTCCTCCGCCTCATATATGCAGCAGTCCTGCATGAAATTGATGATGGAGACCAGTGAAAGGTTCCGGTTTTCATCCAGTTCGGAGTATCTGATCCTTTCGCTAAAAGAGTACATCAGTCCTCAACCCCCAGTTCCTTCAAAACCCGGATAATATCCTCCACCATTTCCACATCATTTACCCGGTCCTCCGGGATCTCAACATTGAACTCCTCCTCAAGAGCAAGGACAAGTTCATACAGATCCAGCGAGTCTACAGCCAGATCGTCCTTAATCCGTGTATCCGGAGTGATCTCCTGCTCCTCCACCCCCAGACGGTCTGTCATGATCGATACAAGTTTGTCGTAGATCATATTTATACCCCTTATAATTACAGCACCCCGCGGCTCCGGACGCTTCGCTTCCGGATCGCAGGATGCTGAAATGTTACTCTGTCCTACTTCTTTTTCGTGGTTTTCTTCTTTGTTGCCGGCTGTTCAAGATCAACCGTCACCTTCTGCAGATGCCAGATATCACGGACATACT
>ONWK01000081.1 GCA_900321505.1 uncultured Eubacteriales bacterium | reverse complement strand
GTAAGTGCCGGCACTGGTGATTCTTAGTGGTTTAACCTTTTCCTTGAACGGCGTTCTTGAGTTATGAAGATAGCCTGAATTCACATACATTTCCGTAACCTCTTATGTCTTTTGCCGCTTATTTTACTAACAGTCCTGAATACTGGCAATGCCTGAACCGCTAAATACCAAACTTGTGCATGCTTTATACTGTTTTGTGCATATGTTTTAAAAAAGCCGGTTTTTATAATGTTTTTAGATTGAAATCTTATGTATTTAAGCATGTTTCTCTGATACAGGAGGCAACTGATGATTGTACCTAGACATTATGAAAATATGGCAGTTTTACATGAAAATACTGAGCCATACAGATGCTATTACATTCCGGATTCGGGGAGAAATGACCATCTTGTAAACCTCAGGGAATCATCCCAGAGGCTTCAGATGCTTAGTGGATGTGAATGGAACTTTTCTTTTTTTCAGAGCATTCACGATCTGAAAGAAGAATTCTTTCTTCCTTCTTATACGGCCGGAGACTGGTGGAATAAGGAGTACGTACCGTTTTCATGGCAGATGAAAGGCTACGACAAAAGCCAGTACACTAACATTCGCTATCCTTTCCCATACGATCCTCCTTACGTGCCGCAGGATAACCCCTGCGGTGCTTACAGGCATCACTTTCAATGGCATAAGGACCAGAAAGCAGGGTGCACTTTTCTGAATTTTGAAGGTGTGGACTCGTGCTTCTTTGTCTGGCTGAACGGCAGATATGTCGGGTATAGTCAGATATCTCATCATACATCCGAATTTGATGTTACACCGTTTCTTGTCGAGGGAGACAACCTGCTTGCTGTTCTTGTACTCAAGTGGTGTGATGGCAGTTATCTGGAGGACCAGGATAAATTCCGTATGTCCGGTATTTTTCGTGATGTATATCTTTTGAACCGGCCTGCGACCGGGATACGCGATTATCAGATAACAACTGAAATCAGTCCGGATCATAAAACCGCTGTTTTAGAGATCTGTATTTCTTTTGCGGGAAAGCATCCTGTGCCGGTGACAGCATCTCTGCTCCATTCTGATGAAAACGGCGGGGAACATATGGATGCCAGAGCAGTATTGCAGGATGATTCAAAAATACGTCTCATGGTGAATAATCCCATCCTGTGGAATGCGGAGAAACCTTTCCTATATAAGCTGATCCTGGAAACCTCAAATGAGGTCATTAATGAGCGGGTCGGATTCAGAACTGTAAGTATCAGGGATAACAGGATACTTCTGAACGGAACACCGATTACATTTAACGGAGTGAACAGGCACGAATCAGATCCGGTGACCGGAGCCGTTATGGATTATAACCGGACGCTTTCGGATCTGATAATGATCAAAGAAAACAACTTTAACTCGGTACGTGCAAGCCATTATCCTGCTGTGCCGTTTTTCTATCAGCTGTGTGACAGCATAGGCCTTTATGTAATTGATGAGGCTGATAATGAGAGCCATGGAACAGAAGAGCTTTATTTCTATGAAGATGACTATTCCAGGAGAATGCAGTCAGCCCATGTGAGGATCGCCGATAATCCGGATTTCATCGAGCCCACACTGGATCGCATCAGAAGTATGGTAACCCGAAACAGGAACCGCCCATGCATACTGGTGTGGTCGATGGGAAATGAATGCGGCTATGGGTGCACTTTTGAGAGAGCGCTCGAGTGGACAAAAAAGACTGACCCGGGCAGACTGACCACATATGAAAGTGCATATTATCTTCCTGATGACAGAGAGTATGACTGCAGCAAAATTGATATTGTCGGAAGAATGTATCCGTCATTTGAAGATATCAGGGAATATCTTGATAATGACCCGGCGGCACCTCTTTTGCTTGTTGAATACTGCCATGCTATGGGAAACGGACCCGGAGATATTGAAGATTATCATAAACTGATCGAAGAATATCCTGCTTTGTGCGGTGGCTTTATCTGGGAATTCTGCGACCATGCAGTATATGGCGGAAGGACACGGGCCGGTAAAGACATCTATTTATACGGCGGCGACAATGGTGAACTGCAGCATGACGGAAATTTCTGCCTGGATGGTCTTGTATACCCGGACAGACGTCCTCATACCAGTCTGTTTGAGTACAGGAATGTGTACCGCCCGCTCAGAAGCAGCTATGACTTAGCGTCGAGAAAACTCACAATAAGCAATCACATGGATTTTACAGATCCGGAAAAAGTTATAAGTGCTTCATATGCTTTGGTTCTTGATGGAAACAGAATCGCAGAAGGAATACTGACGATACCCTCAATAAAACCGAGAACAAGTGTAAGTATAGATCTTCCATTGAATATTCCATCTAAAGGGCGGTGCTTTTTATGGATTTCATATGTAATTAAAAAGTCGCAGGGAGCCTTGCCGGCGGGTCATGAGCTTGGGTTTGATGAAATCAGGATCCCGGTTGCAAATCCGAGATATGCCAGGACTCTGATGGCAATGAACAATGCATCCTGCGATACGGGATATCCTCTGTCACATCAGGACAAAGGCAACCTGATAATTATAAGCGGAAAAGGGTTTAATTATAAATTTGATAAGCGTACGGGCATGCCGGCAT
>ONWK01000250.1 GCA_900321505.1 uncultured Eubacteriales bacterium | reverse complement strand
CGCCGGAGGAGGATCCGTATCGCTGCTTCCCATCACGCCTGCAGCCAAGGGACTGTTCAGAAGGATCATAGCCCAGAGCGGATCGGTAGCACTGACATTTTCGAAAAAGGAATGTCTGGGATTTACCAGAAGACTGATGGATGTCAGCGGGGCAAAGTCTATGGATGATCTCATGGCTTTTTCCGAAGAAGAACTGAAGCAATTTAATCAGAGCATTAATCAGTATAATAATTTTCCTCAGAGGGACGGAGTTCTGATCCCTGAGGATCCGTATGAACCATGGCTTGACGGACAGACTGCGAATCTGGACGTCATGATGGGCACGAATGCAAATGAATCAAATTACTGGGTGGGTGAGCTTGGCGGCATTGTTCCTTACAGGCTGGGTATCCCGGTCATGTTCGAAAATGATGTCCGGAAGATGAGACTTAAGGATCAGATGATGCTTAAGCAGTTTGTCAGGGACGGAAAAAAGCATCCCGTGTGGATGATGGCAGAGTTCTACGGTGAGATAATGTTCCGCCTGCCAATGCTGAGACAGGCAGAAGGCCATGTTCACCACGGCGGAAAGGCATATGTCTATTACTGGACCGTACCGTCCACCCTGCCGTACCGGGGCGCGTGCCATGCGGTTGAACTGGTATATGTGTTTGGAAATCCAAAGGAAACGATCTATACAGGTGAGGAAGCCGATCCTGAAATTGTAAAGCGGACCATGCATATGTGGGCTAATTTTGCAAGGACGGGAGATCCGTCGGCTGACGGAATAAAATGGCGTGAGTATAAGAAACACCGCAGTATGATGGTGCTGGGCGAAAAGGCTGAGATGAAGGAACACATCAAGCCGGGCCAGAGGCAGAAGCTTATGCCGCTGCTGAGGTATCATCTGAACGGATCATATATGGATATGAATCTTAATGTGCCCTTTGTTAAGAGCCTTGCGGCAGCGGGTCTTGCATCCCTTGCAGGTTTTGCCATTGCAGGTGCGGGCATATTCTGGGCGTTGAAACGCTGAAAAAAACTATTCAACACCACGTGGTGCTGAATAGTTACAAAAGGATTTCGTGCAGACAAGACAAGCTGTACGAAATCCTTTTTTTCAGTTAAGTATCTCTGATGGTGCCGGGCACCGGATACAATGCATATGGAGTCGAATGAGTATATCCTTTAGCGGAGCAGGTCCGCAAGAGTTCTTCCGTAAAAGAAATCATGAACCATTTCATCAAATTCCGTCCACATGGGGAGTGTCTGGCAGGCTTCCCTGCGCGGGCAGTTGTAGTTCGGATCCTCAAGGCAGGCGACTGATGAGAGAGTGCCTTCCATTCTTTCCAGAATCTCGCCCACAGGGTATTCCTCAGGAGCGCGGCAAAGTTTGTAGCCGCCGCCCTTTCCACTGGCCCCCTTGAGAAACCCTCCTGTTACCAGCTCCTTTACAATGATCTCGAGATATTTTTTTGATATCCCCTGTCTTTCAGCTATATCCTTTAACGGAATGAAGCGGTCATTTTCCTGTTCAGCCAGATCTATCATAACCCGGAGTGCATAACGTCCTCTTGTAGATATCATATAAAAATCCCCCCTGTAAGCACTTTTTACCTACTTTACCACAAGGTAATAGGGTGATTCAAGGGGGGATTTTGCTTCCTAACCGCTCCGGATGCGCAGCTTTTGGGGTTTTTTGCTTCCTACCGCTCCGGATGCTGTGCATCCGGAGCGGTAGGAGGGAAAGTAACTTTGTTACTTTCCCTCCCTGGAATTCCCCATAGAGGCGATTCAAAACACAAGTGCTTTGATCGCCTCCATGGGGCTTCCAGGGAAGCAAAATAAAAAAACTTTCAAAAACCTATTGACACAGTAGGTAAATAGTAGTATACTCCGGAACATGTTACAGAAAGGAGCGCACGACAATGAGGTACATTCATAAAACAACATGTATGTGTATGATGATGTGTGGTTGCATGCTGCAGGATTCCCGACTCAGTCGAGACAGCGGTGGTGCGGCGCCTTGTTGTGCGCGTATCACTCTGTAGAAGATCGTGTGACTGAGACCGGGATCCGAAAGGGTTCCGGTCTCTTTGCGTGTACGATCTAAAAAATCACAAAGGAAAGGATGGATACGGTTATGAGTAATTACACAATGCGAATGCCGCAGGGGCGGCGATGTTGGAGGTACATGATGACAGAAGAGAAGCATTACCATAAACGAAAGCGAAAGGCGAAAGCCTTATAACGGAAAGGACATAAAAATGAAAAAGAAGAACTTATTTAAAAAGATAGCAGCCTATGGACTTACAGCACTTGCATCTCTGGGACTCCTTACAGCATGCGGAGCACAGAAGGACAGCTCGGCAGCGGCAAAGGGAACGGATGCAGAGGCAAACAGTGCAATATACAGAACTCTTGATGAGATCAAAAAAGCAGGAACAGTTAACATCGGTGTATTCTCCGACAAATCTCCTTTCGGATATGTGGACGAGAACGGAACCTATCAGGGTTATGATGTTTATCTGGCTGAGAGGCTCGGCAAGGATCTTGGAGTAAAGATCAATTACGTTTCCACCGAGGCAGCCAGCCGTATCGAATATCTGAAGACCGGAAAGGTCGACATCGTTCTTGCAAACTTCACAGTCACACCCGAGCGCGCGGAAGAGGTTGATTTCGCACTTCCATACATGAACGTGGCGCTGGGTGTTGTATCGCATGATGAAAGAGTCATAAAGGATCTCAGCGAGGTTAAGGCAGATGATCAGGTGATAGTTATCTCCGGTACGACAGCAGAGACTTATCTTGAGAAGAACAATCCGGAAATAAAGCTTCAGAAGTTTGATACATATGCCGCGGCAAAGAGTGCATTTGAGAATGGAACAGGCGTTGCCTGGGCAAATGATAATACAGAGGTTATCGCATTTGCAAAGGAAAATGCAGGCTATACCGTCGGAATCGATTCACTCGGAAGCGCCGATACCATCGCACCCGCAGTAACAAAGGGGAATGATACGCTGCTCAGCTGGATCAATGATGAGATAAAGAGTCTTGGCAAAGAGAAGTTCTTCCATGCAGACTACGAGGCAACTCTCGTAAGCACTTATGGTACAGAGTTTGAGGACACACTGGTGATCGAAGGCGGTGTTGTTGAGGGACAGAAGGAAGATGTAACAGAAGCGGCCCCCGCAGAATCAAAGGGAGTTATTACTGTAGCAGCATCCCCCACGCCCCACTCAGAAATCCTTGCAAAGGCAAAGGACATCCTGGCAGCAGAGGGCTGGGAGCTGAAGGTTACCGAGTTTGAAGACTATGTACAGCCGAATCTGGTAGTAGAGAGCGGAGAGATTGACGCAAACTATTTCCAGCATGTACCGTATCTTGATGATTTCAATAAGGAAAACGGAACAAATATAGTAAATGCCGCAGGTATCCATTATGAACCCTTCGGTATCTATCCCGGAACAAAGGCATCCTTTGATGAGCTTTCAGACGGTGACACCATCGCAGTTCCGAATGATACAACAAATGAAGCAAGAGCCCTCCTGTTACTGCAGGCCAACGGTCTGATCACCCTTAAAGAAGGCGCAGGCCTGACTGCAACCGTTCTGGATATCCAGGACAATCCCAAGAACCTTAAGATCCAGGAACTGGAAGCCGCACAGGTATCCAGAGTAAAGGATGAAGTGGCGCTGGTAGTACTGAACGGAAACTATGCGCTTGAGGCAGGTCTTTCCGTGGGAAAGGATGCGATCGCATATGAGAAGTCCGATTCCGAGGCGGCTAAGACCTATGTAAATATCATCGCCGTTAAGGCAGGTCAGGAAAACAGTGAAAAGACCCAGGCGCTTGTAAAGGCACTTGAGTCAGAGGAGATCCGTCAGTTCATTATCGACACCTATGACGGAGCGGTAATTCCCTTCAACTAAATTCCGCAGACAGAATCAGAAGGATTCTTCCCGCCTGACAGCCTGAATGACGGGCGGTGCAAAGGGATCCGTAATAATCTGTATGAAAGGCAAGCACGGTTCTATGTCAGTTATCGAATTGAAAAATATAACAAAGACCTATATCGGAAAGAACGGTCAGGTAGATGCACTGAAGGATGTAAGTCTATCCATTGAGGAAGGCGAGATCTATGGTGTGATCGGACTTTCCGGAGCAGGAAAGAGCACGCTGGTTCGCTGCATCAATCTTCTGGAACGGCCTGAATCCGGACAGATAACGGTAGAGGGTAAGGACCTCTTCAGTCTGAATGAACAGGAGCTCAGGAGGGAGCGGCAGAACATAGCCATGATCTTCCAGCATTTCAATCTGCTGATGCAGAGAACCGTGCTTGACAATGTCTGCTTTCCGCTGGAGATAGCCGGTATCAGAAAGAAGGCTGCCAGAGTGCAGGCGCTGGAGTATCTCCGTACTGTGGGACTGGAGGATAAGGCGAAGGCCTATCCGGTCCAGCTTTCCGGTGGACAGCGGCAAAGGGTAGCCATAGCAAGGGCATTGGCATCACATCCCAGGATCATACTGTGTGATGAGGCGACCAGCGCACTGGATCCCAGGACCACACGTACGATACTGGAGCTTTTAAAAGAAGTAAACCGTAAATTCGGCATTTCCATAGTGATCATCACTCATGAAATGCGGGTGATCACGGAGATCTGTGACAGGGTAGCGGTGCTGCACCACGGAAATGTGGAAGAGACCGGACCCGTAAAGGAAGTATTTCGTAACCCGAAGTCAAAGGCTGCAAAACGTCTGCTCCTTCTTGAGGAGTCTGAGCAGCTTGAAGAAGAGGTGACAGGAGAGGAGGAGCTTTATGCAGTGGTCTGACATCTGGCCCATGCTTCTGGAAGGAACCGGACAGACATTACTGATGGTGCTGATCTCAACAGCCCTGGGATATCTGATCGGGCTTCCTCTCGGTGTCCTTCTGACGATAACAGATAAGGACGGAATCAGTCCGCGCCCCATCCTATATAGGGCGCTGGATCTGATCATCAATATTACAAGGAGCGTTCCCTTCCTTATCCTTCTCATTCTCATTCAGCCGCTGACGAGGCTGGTGGTCGGAAAAAGCTATGGAACGACGGCGACTATCGTTCCGCTGACTCTGGCTGCAGCACCGCTCATCGCAAGAATGGTAGAGAATTCGCTGAAGGAAGTGGATCACGGAGTAATCGAAGCAGCCATCAGTCTGGGGGCAAGTCCCCTCACCATCATCCGGAAGGTGCTGATCACAGAGGCAAGAACTTCACTGCTGGTTGGCGTGACTATAGCTTTGGGAACCATACTCGGTTATTCGGCAATGGCAGGGGTTGTCGGAGGCGGAGGACTGGGAGATATCGCTATCCGTTACGGATATTACCGCTATGAGACTCAGGTGATGATCATCACGGTTGTGGTACTGGTGCTGCTCATGCAGGTGCTCCAGTGGCTGGGAATGTTCCTGTCTGGAAAGGTGGACAGGCGGAGAGCATGAACTGGGAAGTTGTAACAGATTATCTTCCGCTCTTTGAAAAGGCACTGTGGCTGACCCTCAGGATCGGGTGGCTGGGTATCATCCTCGCCGTTCTGATAGGGGCAGTCACAGCCATGATACGGTACCTGCGCGTTCCGGTGCTGAGGATAATTTCGGAATGCTATGTGGAATTATTCAGAAATACACCGCTGCTTGTCCAACTTTTCTTTCTTTATTTCGCACTTCCGAAGCTGGGAATAAAAATGAATGCAGAGTTCTGCGGTATCCTGGGACTGGGCCTTCTGGGGGGAGCCTATATGGCTGAAACCTTCCGCAGCGGGCTTGAGACTGTGGATAAGATACAGACGGAAAGCGCTCTAGCCCTGGGAATGACACGCTGGCAGGGACTCCGTTATGTGGTCCTCCCGCAGGCTGTATCCGTCAGTATTCCCGGTTTTACGGCAAATGTGGTTTTTCTTCTGAAGGAAACCAGCGTTTTTTCAGCCATCAGTCTGATGGATCTGATGTTTACGGCAAAGGATCTGATAGGTCTTTATTACAAGACCACAGAGAGCCTGGCTCTGCTGGTTGTTTTTTATCTTATAATACTGCTTCCGGTTTCCATATTTGGAAGCATTCTGGAAAGGAGGGTGCGCCGTGCAGGCTTTGGGACTTGATGTACTCTTCAAGGGGACAAACGCGCTGCGCCTCCTGGAAGGATTATGGACAGCCCTGGGCATCAGTCTTTTATCAGTCCTTATCAGCATACCTCTTGGGGTGATCATGGGGATACTGATGACAAAGAAAAATCCGGTGATCAGGGTTTTTACCAGACTGTATCTGGAGATAGTCCGGATAATGCCGCAGATGGTCCTGCTTTTCATTGTTTTTTTCGGCACGACCAGAGTCTTCGGCTGGGATCTGAAGGCGGAGCTGGCTTCGGTAATAGTTTTCAGCTTCTGGGGAACTGCGGAAATGGGTGATCTTGTCAGGGGTGCACTGATAAGCATCCCGAAGCAGCAGTATGAAAGTGCTGCGGCGCTTGGATTTACTCCGGCGCAGACCTACAGATATGTAGTGATACCGCAGACACTTCGCAGGCTGCTCCCTCTCTCGATCAATCTGGTTACCAGAATGATAAAGACCACGAGTCTTGTCATGATGATAGGTGTGGTCGAGGTGTTAAAGGTGGGACAGCAGATCATCGAGGCAAACCGTACTGCATCCCCCAATGCGGCATTTGGTGTTTATGCAGTAGTATTTCTGCTGTATTTCGCAGCCTGCTGGCCTGTCAGCAGACTGGCAAAGCATCTTGAAAGGAAATGGGCAGTAGCATGAGCGAAGAAATGATCCGGGTGGAGCATCTGAAAAAAGCATATGATGAAAATGTGGTGCTGGAGGATATATCCCTTTCCGTTAACAGGGGAGAGGTACTGGTTATCCTGGGCCCCTCCGGATGCGGCAAGAGTACACTGCTCCGCTGCCTTAACGGTCTGGAACCGGTTCAGGGTGGAGAGATTACCTGCCTGGGAGAAAAGATAGGTCAGGATGCAGGAACCAGGCAGCTCAGCGCCCTTCGTCAGAAGGTGGGAATGGTATTTCAGAGTTATGAACTTTTTCCGCATAAGACCATACTTCAGAATGTAATGCTAGCGCCGATGAAGGTGCAGAAGAGAGATAAAAAAGAAGTGAGGGAGGAAGCGCTCTCACTGCTTGACAGGGTCTGCCTTAAGGATAAGGCGGAGGTTTATCCCCGGCAGCTTTCGGGAGGACAGAGGCAGCGTGCAGCTATAGTCCGTGCGCTGGCCATGCACCCGGAGGTGATGCTTTTTGACGAAGTGACCGCGGCGCTGGATCCGGAAATGATCAGGGAGGTTCTGGAGGTACTGCTGCGTCTGGCGGAACAGGGTAATACCATGGTGATAGTTACCCATGAAATGGCATTTGCAAGAGCCATAGCAGACCGGGTGATCTT
>ONWK01000246.1 GCA_900321505.1 uncultured Eubacteriales bacterium | reverse complement strand
TCATACTGATGCGACTTATCCATCAAATACTCAACAGTATACTGTTCATGGTCCACATAGGGAATGCAGAAATGCTTTCTGAGAAGATCCTGGTTCCTTCCGAGCAGGACCGCAGTATAATCGTCTGCAGGAAGAATGACCGGTTTCTCCTCTCCGGAAAAACGGCTGATCAGTTCCTCAACGATCGCCTGGTCGTTATGATCATGATGCTGTATCATCTGTTTGACATACCTGCTCAGCGAGGCGGTCCTGATTGCATTATGCTTAGCTGTGACAGCATATATACAGACATCATATCCGCCTTCTCCCAATGAACGTATAACGCCCAGGGCAGTGGAGTAATTGCTTCCCATAACTATTGCCGTTTTCTTTTTCATTTCACATATTTCATCCTTTTTGATCTTTATGTCTGTGCCTGACCATATGCAGAGATCTTCGAGCTATTCCGCTTAGCACCAGCGCTGAGTAGCTATAATACGGAGCCTTATCTTTTTTATCAAACATGAATCTGAAATCTGCTGTACGGATATAATCACTATAGTCTTTCCACGATATATATCCCAGTACGTAATCGCTCAATAAAGGCCTTTCACTTGCAAATGTTATTTCATTACATACAGAATCGTAAGGAATGTCCGCTTTTTCCAAAAGAGCATCCACATACATGGATACGATATCTACACCGGCTCCGATAACAGCTGTTCCCGACCCACCGATCCTAAGGTTAAGCTCGCAGAATATATAGCCGGCATCAGTTTCAAAAACATCGGCAGTGAAAAACCCCTGAAAATCAAGACGCCCAAGAAATATACGCATTTTTTCAATAAAACCGGCCATGAAATCCGGCTTCATGACCTTTCCAAAGCATGTAACTCCTGCATGCGGGCCATGTCCCAGGACCGTTTCTTCAATAACCTCCGGAATACACACCTTTTCTCTATTGCAAAAACCGACCACACAGTATTCCTGTTTTATTTTAATGTACTCCTCGATCAGGATCTTACAGTCGCGATATGCCGCCGCTTTATCCAACGCACGGATCAATTCTTCTTCGTTATCGCATTTTGCCATGTAGTCTTTCCGGGAAGCCATCGGCATCTGTGCTTTCATAAAACATGGATACTTTATTTCCTCCGGAAGACAATACTTGCCATTTTCCACAACAACTGTCCAGCCGCCCGCAACCGGCAGCCCGGCTTCCTCCGCAAGTTTTTTTTGCAGCCCTTTATCCATTAGACGATTAACTCCGCCTTGAGTGTTATTCACATTCGGAAGGAGGTAGCGCTTTCGCAACAGGTCTAAATGAGAGTCGATAAACATCGCGCACAGATCGTCGACCGGAATCAAAACTCCCCTTTTATTCTTGGGAGCAACGGTTTTCATCAACACTCGAAGGACCGTATCCTTATCATTGATATTGACCATTACGAATTTCTTAACAAATCTACTGACTGAATCAGGTTTAGGGCGTTTTGACAGCACTTTATTGACGACGCTTTTGTAATTCCCCGCGCCGGTACGAACGGCATACACCTCATATCCCTTTTTACCAAGCGCCCTGGCAAATCCCAAAATAGTACTATAATTGTGTCCCATTAGAACAACACGATTACTATCCATAATCAGAATCACCTTTCGTTCTTTCTATGTCATCAATTCAGATTTTCCATCTGTATCTCGCTTTGTTATTCACTTTGCCAACTTCTTTCTGAGCTTATTAACATAAGACATACCAAGCTTATATACATATTGTCCTTCTTCCGACTTATAATTCAATATGACCATCACAGCAGGCACCGTCACACCGCAGATCAGAGCATGAATAATTACCGAGAGCCACCCATAACCAGTCAGAAAATGTGTGCAAATCAGGTAATCTAATGCACCTGTCATACACACCGTAAAGAAGTATTTCAAAAACTTGGCAAAATAGCCCATGACCGGGAACTCACCCTTAAATCCATATTTATGGACGATGATCGGGTCGAACCACATCATTGTGGTCCAGTCTGCAACGATCGTGCCCACAAGGACTCCACTGATCCCCCAGTTGCGGACCAGCGCTATAGAAACAATAAGGTTGATGATCATTCCTGCGAGCGGGCGGTATTTGGCCTGCTG
>ONWK01000391.1 GCA_900321505.1 uncultured Eubacteriales bacterium | reverse complement strand
TACTGCCGAACGGCAGGCATCCATAGCCACATTTCCTCCGCCGATGATGGCCACGGTTCCCTTACCGGGAAGGACCTTTGAAAGCTTCTCTTCATCAGCTCCCGCCGTATTCAGTCTGTCAAGAAAATCCGCTGCGGATATAACTCCCGTAAGCTCAGTTCCGGGAATTCCAAGTCCCATGGGACTTCCGGTTCCGTTTCCGATGAATACTGCCGAGAAGCCCATCTCATTCATAAGAGCATCAATGGAAAAATCCTTTCCCAGCTCTTTTCCCTTTTCAAAATGCACTCCTGCACCGGAGAGTCCGTCAACCTCAAATTGAAGTACCTCATCAGGAAGTCTGAAGGAGGGAATGCCGTAAGCAAGAACACCTCCCGCAACATCCTCACGGTCAAAGATCGTCACATCATAGCCCGCGCCTGCAAGATCCTTTGCGCAGGCAAGTCCCGCGGGACCCGAACCTATAACGGCCACCTTCTTACCCTGCTTCTGCTCTTCCTTTTCTGCTGCCGGTTCTTCTATCTCACTGGCCAGCACTCTTTTCCTGTGAAGATCCGCAACAAATCTCTCCAGGGATCCGATGGCAACCGGACGTCCCTTCTCTCCTCTTACGCAGTTGCCTTCACACTGCAGATACTTAGGGCATACACGGCCGCAGACAGCAGGAAGCACCGTGGTCTCAAGAAGTATCTGATATGCTTCCTCATACTCCCCTTCCGTGATCTTTCTGATGAAATCAGGTATATGATTGCTGACCGGACAGCCCTCCGTCATACACGGATGCTCCCTGCACTGAAGGCACCGAAGCGCTTCACGGACAGCCATTTCTTCCGTAAAACCTTCCGCCACCTCGTTAAAATTATTTACCCGTTCTTCCGGCGCCTGTACGGGCATCCGGGTACCGGTTCTGCTTAAATTGATCATACCGTACTCCCCCTTAACTCTCTTTACCCTGTTTTTCTGTCTCTACCTTCCTGCGCAGAGTTTCGTAACGCTCCATTGCCGTCTTCTCCGCACTGGTAAAGAGTCTCTCGGCTTCCTCAGGGAACCGAAGCTTCAATGAGTTGTATCTTACCTCACCCATCAGGAAATCACGGTATTCCTCCGAAGGCGCACCGCTGTCAAGTGAAAGCGGCTGCGGAAGATCCGGATTGTAGCGGAGCAGATTCCAGTAACCTGCACGCACAGCCTTTCTCATCTCCAGCATACTCTTATTCATGCCGGCCTTAACACCGTGATTGATACAAGGCGCATACGCGATGATCAGGGATGGTCCGTCATATGCCTCCGCCTCACGGATGGCCTGCAGCGTCTGGGCGGGATTTGCACCCATAGCTATCTGCGCCACATAAATGTAACCGTAGGCCATGGCGATCTGAGCCAGATCCTTCTTCTTTACCTTCTTACCGGAAGCGGCAAACTTGGCAACCGCTCCGGCAGGCGTAGCCTTGGAGGACTGGCCGCCGGTATTGGAATAAACCTCGGTATCAAATACCAGAACATTTACATTTTCACCGGATGCAAGGACATGATCCAGTCCGCCGTATCCTATATCGTAAGCCCATCCGTCGCCGCCGAAGATCCACATGGAGGGACGTGTTAGAAGATCCGCATTCCTTACGACGAAGGCAGCATTTTCATCCGTATCCTCAAGCTTTTTACAAGCTTCAAGCAGCATTTCTCCCGTAATCCTTGATGCCCTGCCGTCATTCATGAATTTAAGCCAGTTATCCGCCGCAACGCCGGCCTTATCCTTCAGAGCCTCAACTGCGGTTTTCAGCTCGGTTCTCCGGGCATTTACCGCCGTTGCCATACCGTAGCCGAACTCGGCATTATCCTCGAAGAGGGAATTAGCCCAGGCTGGTCCCCTGCCCTCTTTATTTACCGTATAAGGCGTAGCCGGAGCCGAGCAGCCCCAGATCATGGAACAGCCTGTGGCATTCGCCACGAACATCCTGTCACCGAAGAGCTGGGTTACCAGCTTGGCGTATGGCGACTCACCGCAGCCCGGGCAGGCTCCGGAGAATTCCATGAGCGGCTGTACAAACTGTGATCCCTTGACAGTATCAGGTGTAAAGGGAACCTTCCGGTCCTCATTATGAACATTTTCGAAAAGACGGTCGAACTCCTCCTGCTGCTTATCCATAAACTCTGTAGTGGTCGCCTCCATCTCCAGAGCCTTCTTTCTGGCAGGACATACGGAAGCGCAGGAGCCGCAGCCTGTACAGTCCTTAGCGGAAAAGCCGAGCACAAAATACTTATCTTTGGTCCCCTTCATTGGCCTTGCCTGAGGATAAGCCTTTGCCTCCTCAGCCGTAAGAACAAAGGGTCTTATCACGCCGTGAGGACATACCATGGAACACATATTACACTGCATACAGTTGCCCGAGCACCAGTGGGGAAGATCCGCTGCGATGCCGCGCTTCTCATATGCTGCAGTACCTGACGGCAGCATGCCGTTCGCCGTTTCCACAAATACGGAAACCGGACAGTTATCACCGGCCAGTGAATTCGTCGGTACCAGGATATCGTTCAGATAATCGGTATGGAATCTGTCACGTCCCACAAGCTTGCCGGGTGCAGGGCCATCCGATGCTGTTTTCCAGGCATCGGGAACCGTAACCTCATGTACACTTTCCACACCGCCGTCAACTGCCGCGCAGTTCATATCAACTATATTCTGTCCCTTACGGGAATAGGTCTTCACTATGGCATCCTTCATGTAGCCTACTGCCTCATTTATATCAATGATTTTGGCTATGGTAAAGTATGCCGCCTGAAGAACGGAGTTGGTCCTTCTTGCTCCGAGGCCCACCTTCTTCGCTATATCCACCGCATTACAGGTATAGAAATGGATTCCGTTTTCGGCGATATAACGCTTAACCGCAGCAGGAAGGTGCTCCTCCAGTTCCTCATCGGACCAGGTGCAGTTCAGCAGGAAGGATCCGCCGGGCTTAACATCCTGTACCATATCGTACTTTTCAAGATATGCACTGTTATGGCACGCCACGAAATCTGCCTGTTTTACATAGTAAGTGGACTTGATCGGCTTATCGCCGAAGCGGAGGTGAGATATGGTCACACCTCCGGATTTTTTGGAATCATACTGGAAATAAGCCTGTACGAACTTATTTGTATGATCGCCGATGATCTTAACGGAGTTCTTGTTGGCGCCGACAGTTCCGTCAGCACCGAGTCCCCAGAACTTGCATGCAACCGTTCCCTCAGGAGCTACATCGGGATTTGATGTTACTGGCAGGGAAAGCTTTGTCACATCATCCGTTATGGAAATGGTGAACTCCTTCTTCGGTGTATCGCTCCAGAGGTTCTCGTATACCGCCTGGATATCTCCGGGCTGTACATCCTTGGAACCGAGGCCGTAACGACCGCCGGTGATGAGGCAGTCCTTCCACTTAGTATCCCTGAGTGCCGCACAGATATCCAGATAAAGCGGTTCTCCCGCTCCTCCCGGCTCCTTGGTACGGTCGAGAACTGCAATCTTCTTTACAGTCTCTGGAAGCACACTGCAGAGATGCTTTGCAGAGAAGGGACGATAGAGATGTACCTCAACGATACCCACCTTTTTACCCTTTGCATTAAGATGATCGATCACTTCCTCCGCTGCGTCGCAGACGGAACCCATGGCAACTATCACCTCAGTTGCATCCGGCGCACCGTAATAGTTGAAGGGCTTATATGAAGTACCGATCTTCTCATTGACCATGTTCATGTATTTTTCAACGATGTCCACGGTATCAATGTATGCCGGATTGCAGGCTTCTCTGTGCTGGAAGAAGGTTTCCGGCTGCTCTGCGGAACCCAGAAGATGGGGATGATTCGGATTAAGTGCATTCTCACGGAAACGGCGTACCGCATCCCAGTCCAGCATGGATCCCAGTTCGTCATAATCCCACACCTCTATCTTCTGATATTCGTGGGAGGTTCTGAAGCCGTCAAAGAAATGCATCATGGGAAGCTTTCCGGCTATGGTTGCAAGATGTGCTACCGCCGCAAGATCCATGACCTGCTGCACACTGTTGGAGCAGAGCATGGCAAAGCCTGTCTGCCGACAGCCCATAACATCGGAGTGATCTCCGAAGATCGAAAGCGCATGTGTCGCCAGGGCGCGAGCCGCAACATGGAATACAGCCGGTGTCTGTTCGCCGGCCAGCTTATACATATTCGGGATCATCAGAAGAAGTCCCTGCGATGCGGTAAAAGTGGTGGTATAAGCACCGGCAGTAATGGATCCGTGCACGGCGCCTGCCGCGCCGCCTTCTGATTCCATTTCAATTATCTTTACGGTCTCCCCGAAAAGATTCTTTCTTCCGTCAGCCGCCCATTCATCCATGCTCTCAGCCATGGGTGATGAGGGTGTGATGGGGTAGATAGCGGAAACCTCCGAAAAAGCATAGGCCACATGTGCCGCTGCCGTATTTCCGTCCATGGTTTTGATCTTTCTCATTACAGGTTTCCTCCTTTCCCGGTCTCATCAAGCTCCTCATTGTTCAGGGCTTCATGCTGCATATAGATATATTCCGGAACACTCTGTTCCTTTATCACGTTATACATGCAGACATACTGACACATATTGCAGTTCTCGCAAAGCTCGGGATCAATGACCGCATGCTTCTCCTCCATGAAGATAGCGCCGTTCGGGCAGTTTGCCTTACAGTCCTCACATGCCACACAGGCGGAATCACATACCTTCCTCTTATCCTCATAGTCGTCGGTGGATGAGCAGGGTACCTGCTTCATTCCCTTGTAGGGAACTATGGTTATAAGTCCCTTCGGGCAGGCAAATGTACAGTCCCGGCAGCCCACACATTTATCCGGATCGACATAAGCAGTACCGTTCACTATGGAAATGGCATCATAGCGGCATAC
>ONWK01000245.1 GCA_900321505.1 uncultured Eubacteriales bacterium | reverse complement strand
GGATCATTCATTTCCACACTGCTGCGACTGTTCTTATTTGTCCAGTTTAGGTCATCTGTGGAATATACTTCTTTAGGAACAATTTCAAAGAGCTTTTCAATTTCAGGATAAGTCCAAACATACTCCCTTTGTATGTCCGGTAGTAGCATATTTCGATTCTTAACATACTTAAGTGCATCAAGAACACTCATATCCTCATATTTATTCTTTGTTGCCATTTATTCCACCTTCTCTGAATCCTTAATATTATAGTATTCTTCAGCATCAATGCCTATTTCTACATAGTCTTTAGGCTTTGCATTTTTGTTGTTCATCAAAACTACCGTCTCGACGTGCAGCGTCTGCGGGTACTCGTCCGTCGCAGCAGCTCTGACAACCCTGTAACCCCGCTGCTGCATTGTCACCAGATCTCTCGCAAGGGATGTGGGCTTGCAGCTTACATATACTATATTATCCACTCCATATGAGAGTATCCTGTCCAGCGCCTTGGGCGTACAGCCGTCTCTGGGCGGATCCAGCACGATAAAGTCCGGCTTCTCCTCTATCTCATCCAGCATTTTCAGAACATCCCCCGCCAGGAATTCACAGTTTTTCAGATGGTTAAGCTTTGCATTTTCACGTGCTGCTTCCACTGCCTCTTCAACGATCTCTATGCCGTATACCTTATCCGCAATCGGTGACAGTATCTGAGCTATCGTTCCCGTTCCGCAGTACAGGTCGTAGATCACTCCTGCCTTTCCATCCGGACATGCGGAAAGCACAAATTCACGGACCTTTTTGTATAATACCTCGCAGCCCCTCGTATTGGTCTGGAAAAATGAAAATGGTGAAATCCTGAACTTAAGCCCCAGCAGCTCCTCCATAAGAAAGTCATCGCCGTAAAGCTTAGTCAGCGAATCGCAGACCACTGCATCCGCAAGAGAATCATTTTCCGTATACAGTACTCCGGCCAGATGGCTGTGGCTGGAAAGAGTTTCAAAGCAGCCTGAATTTTCAAGTCTCAGGAGTCCTGCAACATACTCAGGAAGATGAAGCTCCTCTATGACCTCATTTCTGAGTCCGGCTTTTTCAAGTCCATCCGTTACAGTTCCTGCCGGCGGCAGTTCATGTCTCGTAGTTGTTACCAGATTAACCAGAATACCGCCATCCGCAAATGACTGTCGTATCACCAGATGTCTGAGTATCCCGTAGTGCTGCATCTTATGGTAAAAGCTTACCTTATGCTCCCTGAAGAATTTCTGGGTAAACTTTAATATCTCATTCCACGCGGGCCTTACTATGGCACAGCCCTTTACCTCAAGAATATCATAGGAAGAGCCCTGCCTGTGCAGGCCAAGGGTGAGAGGCCCGTCCTTTTCGGCATCGCCGAAGGAGAATTCCATCTTATTCCTGTACTGGAGAGGATCCGGTGAAGGCTCTATTCCCTCCCAGGGAAGTTCCTCAACTACAGCCGACAGAAGTTCCTTAACCATCTGTTCCTTAAGTCTCAGCTGATTATTGTATGCAACATTCTGGTATGCGCATCCGCCGCACTCATAGAAATGAGGACATACCGGCTTCTTAGTTTCCAGCGGCGAGGCCTTCAGCGTCTCCTGAATGATACCTTCCGCATATCCGCTCTTCTTTTTTGTTATCCTTATACGTGCCGTTGTTCCGGGCAGCCCTCCTTTTACAACGATTTTCCGGTCATCCAAAAGAAAGCTTCCCTTGTTTGGGAAGCTGTAATTCTCGATAGTTCCTTGAATAATGTCGCCTTTTTTCATTTGTTCCTCATTTCTTTGATATTTTGCTGTAACTATGAATTATATCTTCTTCAGCTCATAATCGATCCTGCCCGTCTTCGGATCATGAGTCATGATCACATAGGTCCTTGCCGGATCGGTCTGACGCGGATGTGTGATACTGCCCGGATTGAGGACGGTTATCTTCTCCTTCTCCCTCAGATCCGGTACATGGGTATGACCGTACATGACAATGTCGCAGCCATACTGCAGCGCCGACTGTTCCAGATATTCTGTTCCGTAATCCACATGATACCTGTGTCCGTGAGCCGCATATACCTTATGGTTTCCGATCTGAAACACCGTAAAGGTCGGCAGATTATCATCATAATCACAGTTGCCCCGGACAAAGTAACAGGGGCAGCCCGCCTCCTGCTGAAGCTTCTGGTCATTTCCCTGAACATCTCCCAGATGCACCAGAAGATCTATGGGCTTTTCCCTTTCCAGAGCCTTCAGCGCATATGAAACCGACCCGTGTGAATCACTCATCACCAGGATCTTTTTCGGATTCATAGCATAGCCTCCAATGCCATTTTCATCATACGGAGAGCCTGTCCTCTGTGACTGATGGCATTCTTCTGCTCAGGAGATATTTCAGCCGATGTCTTTCCGTACTGCGGAAGGAAGAAGATGGGATCATATCCGAAACCGTTCTCCCCTGCCGGCGCATAGGCCACGCGTCCCTCCATCACTCCGGTCTGAACAAGGCTTCTGCCATCCGGCAGAACAGCGGCAACCGCGCAGATAAAGCGTGCTCCTCTGCGGTCCTCCGGAACATCCTTAACCCTTTCGATAAGGTTGGCATTTTTTATGTCATAGGATGTATCCTCTCCCATATAACGCGCGGAATAGATACCGGGCTCCTTGCCCAGCGCATCGATCTCAAGACCTGAATCATCCGCAAGCACCAGCGCTCCCGATGCCTCATGAACCGCCCGGGCCTTGATCAGGGCATTTTCCTGAAATGAGGTTCCGTCCTCAACGATATCCAGTGATATCCCTGCTTCCTTCATGGACATGATCTCATATCCGAAGCTTCCGAAGATCTGACGTATCTCCCGCATTTTATTCTCATTTCCTGTTGCAAAGATAAGCTTCATTACCTCATCCTTTCTACCTGTCATTCGTAAATACCTTAAGGCATACGTTACATTTTTCCTTTTCCTCTGTCCTGTTCCAAACCTTACCGTAAAGGCTTACATAGCCTTCTCCATCGGAGATATCCGCCAGCTCCGAACGCTCATCCGCGGCATATTCCACAGCTATGGGACGTCTCGAGCCCTTAGTGTTTACCTCTATTACGACGGCATATTTCTGCCCCTTCGTAAGCTCGGGGGGATCCGGTATATGCACCGTATAATAGCCTGCATATCTTGTTTCTCCCGAAACCAGCAGCTCCCTGTCGTTCAGACCGTCTGTGGTCGTGGCATCCTTCGCATAATATACGGAAAATGTTGTCTCCGGCCCGGTAGCATAAAATGATATGCCTGCAAGACTTTCATCGCGTTCAGCGGTATAGCAGTTGGCAAAGAAGGCGTCCGAGCGACTGAAGCCAAGCTGTCCGACCCAGCCAAGCAGGTCCGACTGATAGATATGGTCAAAATTATCCGGTTCTCCCAGTCTCGTATATACTATGGACTGGCTGCAGAGATTCACATCGGCATATGATACATAGAAATAACCCTTATCGCCGAACTCCTCTCCCCAGCTGTTTTTGCAGATATATGCTCCGTTTACGGCGGGTTCTATGGAAAACTTTTCCTTCGGATAGTTATCATCCCACCCAACTACCACCACATCATGATTTGAAGTATGATCACCGTTATAGTAGTAGGATGATGTATCCTCGTTATAATACGGGGACTCGTGGCTTAAATATTCCATTTCCAGATACAATGATGTCTCAACTCCGCCATATCTGTAGATGGCGCTTTTAAGAATTTCATCATCTCTCCCGCTTATAACTATGGCTTCCTCAAGATGTTTTACTGCCGTAAGGCTGCTGTCGGTCTGTCCGTCGCCATAGGGATCGTCCTCTTCATAGACCGGCCCCTGCCATGCCGCAAGATATGCGATACTCATGGTATGCTCTCCGCCCTTTGTAAGCGCAAGCTTGTAGCTGTTGTTCATGGCCATATGATCGGTGGAATAAATATCCTCTTCATAGGGCATAAGTGTTGTTTCAAGGGCGCCCAGAGATGCGAAGGCCCAGCAGGTTCCGAACTGTCCCTGGTCGCGTACCGGTGTTACTCTGCCCTTCTCGCGCATGTCATAACGTTCTGGAAGGGGGTTGGAAGCAACCAGCTCCTGAACCTCAACCCTTTTTTCAACATAGGAGAATTTAGTCTGATAACCCATGGCTGAAAGAATATCCTCCATCGGAAGATACAGCGAGCCCCTTGCATTATCATAATAATATGCCGTCGAGAATTCCGCATTTTGACCGTCTATCCTGCCATTGACGCTTTCACCGTAGAGCAGTATCTCCGTTTGTCCCCGCTCTATCCGGGCATCACCGTTCGGATACCTGAGTACCGAACATCCCAGGATATCCTCCAGAAAACGTTCCGGGCAAAGAAGCTTCATCTTATCATCCAGCCTTATATCGTAGCTGAAATTCTTGAGGCTCTGGCCGTTCAGCAATACATCAATGCCGCCCTCCCTGGCCTCTTCAACGGTTCTTGACCTGAATTCCTCAACGCTGTCCTGAAAACGTTCCGTCTTCTCTATCTTTCCCTGCGGCCGGTCAGCAAAAAAGAAGACCAGACTCACCGTTACCACCGCAAGGATCAAAATGATGATCCATTTTTTCATGATTTATGATCCGTTCCAAAAAACAAAATGATGTGTAATCCCCCCACATCTGCTCAGGACCTGCGCGGAGGCTTAGGTCCCATGTACTGATAAAAATATGATCTTATCATACCGTTATATATCTTCCGGTTTTTGTCCGCCTTCCGGCCGATATATTTTTCGGCTTCATCAAATGAGGTGATAAGGAACATGGACCATTTGTCCAGTCTTTCATATACCTCTCCTATGGTCTGATAAAGCTTTATCAGCTCATCTCTTTCGGAAAGTCTCTCCCCGTAAGGCGGATTGGTCACCAGAAAACCATAGGGTTTGGGGTGTCTTAATGCCGCCACATCCCGTTCCTGAAAATGAATATATTTTTCCACACCCGCGGCTCTGGCATTTTCCCTTGCGCACCGGACCATTTCACCGTCTATGTCATAGCCCTGGAGCTGCATGGTGATATCCCTCTTCTCAAGCTCCCTTGCCTCCGTGCGTGCAGCATCCCAGTCTTCCTTCGACAAAAGCTTTCTCCACTTCTCTGCGGTAAAGCTTCTGCTGACACCGGGAGCTATGCCTGCACCTATCATGGCCGCTTCTATGGGGAAGGTTCCGCTGCCGCAGAAAGGATCCACCAATATCCTGTCACTCTTCCATGGTGTAAGCATGAGCAGCGCCGCTGCAAGCGTCTCGGAAATAGGCGCCTTACCCACCAGCTTCCTGTACCCCCGCTTATGGAGTGATACACCGGAGGTATCCAGGCCAAGTGTAACTCTGTCCTTCATGATAAATACTCTGACAGGATATTCCTCACCGTCTTCCGAAAAGGTTTCTACATGGTAGGTCTTTCTGAGTCTGTCCACCATAGCCTTCTTTACTATGGACTGGATCGCCGATGCGCTGAAGAGCGTGCTCCGGTTGGTGGTGGCCTTTGTGACCCAGAATTTTCCGTTTCTTGGTATATATCTTTCCCAGGGGACAGCCTTCACAGCCTCAAACAGTTCGTCAAAGGTTGCAGCCGTAAATTCACCGCAGCTGAGCATGATCCTCTCCGCCGTACGGATATGGATATTACTGCGCGGGATCGCCATAAGATCACCGGAGTAAACCACACGGCCGTCCTCTACGCTTTCTATATCATAACCAAGCTCTGTTATCTCCTTTTTAAGTACCGCTTCAAGTCCGAAGTGGCAGGGTGCTATAAGGGTAATTCTTTCTTCCAATCGTTTCTCCCTTTCAGACCGTTTCACCTGAGCAAAGGGGAGAGGCAGGTATATCATCCCCGCCTCTCCCATATGTATGTTTTTAATGGTTACTATTCACATCCGACGACCCCGGGCAATGCATCCGGATCGAATACGGATACCTTATCTGACTACTTTTCAAGACGGGCTTTCAGCTCTGCGGTCTTCTCTTCGTAACCGGGACGGCCGAGAAGTGCGAACATGTTCTTCTTGTAGCTCTCTACACCCGGCTGATTAAATGGATTTACGCCAAGTACATAGCCGCTCACGCCGCATGCGAACTCAAAGATATAGAACAGCTCTCCAAGTGAAAGCTCATCAATGGCTTCCATATCTATCCTGATATTGGGAACTCCTCCGTCCACATGTGCAAGGATGGTTCCGTTCATGGCACACTTATTGATGAAATCAACAGTCTTTCCTGCAAGATAGTTCAGGCCGTCCAGATCGGTCTCCTCAAGCTCCATGGTAACGGTCTTTTTCGGGTTCAGAACATTGATGAAGGTCTCGAAATGATTCTTTGTTCCTTCCTGGATAAACTGTCCCAGAGAATGAAGATCTGTAGTGAAATCAACACCTGCGGGGAAGATACCCTTTCCGTCTTTTCCTTCGCTCTCACCGTAAAGCTGCTTCCACCACTCTGTTACATAGTGCAGTGCAGGCTCAAAGTTGCCGAGAATCTCCATGCCAAGCCCTTTTTCATGAAGCACGTTGCGGACAGCGGCATATTTCATGGCATCGTTATTGTCGAAATCATTCTCAAGACAGTATGCACGGCCGTTTGCAGCGCCCTCCATCAGCTTGTCCAGATCTGCTCCGGAAACAGCGATGGGCAGAAGGCCTACTGCGGTAAGTACAGAGAAACGTCCTCCTATATCATCCGGAACCACGAAGGTCTCATAGCCCTCGGAATCAGAAAGAGTCTTCAGGGCTCCGCGTGCCTTATCGGTGGTAGCATAGATACGCTTTGCAGCCTCTGCCTTTCCGTACTTCTTTTCAAGCATCTGCTTGAACAGACGGAAAGCTACGGAACACTCGGTGGTTGTTCCTGACTTGGAGATAACATTTACCGAGAAATTCCTGTCACCGATAACATCACAGAGCTCACTGATATAGGTACTGGAAATGTTATTTCCGCAGTAATAGATCTCCGGTGTCTTTCTTACAGACTTATCAACACAGTTATAGAAAGAATGGCGCAGTGCTTCAATAGCTGCACGTGCTCCGAGATATGAACCGCCGATACCGATCACAAGCAGTATATCGGAATCACTCTGAATCTTGGCTGCAGCCTTCTTGATGCGTGCAAACTCTTCCTTATCGTAGTTGATCGGAAGATCTATCCAGCCAAGGAAATCATTTCCTTCTCCTGTACGGTCAACCAGTGTTTTCTTTGCGGCGATTACCCGTTCCCTGATATTTTCCACATCCTGATCTGAAGCAAGGAACTTAGTGTTCGAAAAATCAAATGAAATCTTCTGTGCCATGTTTTATTACCTCCAAATATTTCGGTATCTTTTTTTATACATAAACAGCATGATATCAGATTTCACCTGTGCTTTCAATCCATACTTACTTTTTTTTTCTTATCTTCTGTGCTAAAATGGCTATGGGATTGATATAGATATATATTCAGTGCTGCATGTCTGCGGAGCCTGTGTATCCGGCCCTGCATGCGGCAGCGGGAAAGAGAGGATTTCTGCTGATATGGCCAAGAAGATCGTTCTGACCGGCGGAGGTACTGCCGGACATGTTACACCTAACATCGCCATGCTCCCAAGATTAAAGGAAATGGGCTATGAAATATATTACATAGGTACATATGACGGGATCGAAAAAAAGCTGATCGAGGCTGAAGGTATTCCTTACTACGGGATATCCTCGGGAAAACTTCGCAGATATTTCAGCATGAAGAATTTTTCCGATCCCTTCAGAGTCCTCAAGGGATTCCGGCAATCCAAAAAGCTTATCAAAAAGCTGCAGCCTGATGTTGTCTTCTCAAAAGGCGGGTTTGTAAG
>ONWK01000243.1 GCA_900321505.1 uncultured Eubacteriales bacterium | reverse complement strand
ACCTTTTGACCCTATCATCATATTATTTAGTCATGCAGCTTACGCTTATCCACAACACGTAAAGCCTTACCCTCACTCCGTACAACAGAATGCGGAGCCAGCAGGTGTACTCTCGGGCGGATACCCAGCATGGCAACCATGGCTGATACCAGCTTCTTCTCAGCCTTTGCATAATCATCATCCCGCAGCGCTGCGAACTGATCCTGTGACAGCTCAACGTTGATCTCAAATGTATCCTCATTTCCGATACGATCAACAAGGATCTGGTAATTGGGTGTGTAGCCCTCCTTCAGCAGAACGGTCTCGATCTGTGACGGGAATACATTGACACCGCGGATGATCAGCATGTCATCGCTTCGTCCCTTAGGCTTGCACATCTTGATATGTGTACGTCCGCAGGAACAGGGCTTACGTGACAGCACACAAAGGTCTCTTGTACGATAACGGAGCAGCGGGAAAGCTTCCTTGGTGATGCTGGTGAACACAAGCTCGCCCTCTTCGCCCTCGGGAAGAACCTCACCTGTTTCGGGATCGATGATCTCCGCAATAAAATGATCCTCGTTGATGTGCATACCACTCTGCTCTGAGCATTCAAAGGATACACCCGGTCCGGAGATCTCCGTAAGTCCGTAAATATCATACGCCTTGATGCCGAGCTTGCTCTCGATCTCATGACGCATCTCCTCTGTCCAGGGCTCTGCTCCGAAGATACCTGCCTTCAGGCGGATATCATCCTTGGTGCAGCCCATTTCATAAAGACGTTCTGCAAGATAAGCGGCATAGGACGGTGTACAGCAAAGTATCGTGGAATCCAGATCTCTCATGAACTGGATCTGACGCTCGGTATTACCGGAGGACATGGGGATCGTCAGGCTTCCCACCTTATGAGAGCCGCCGTGAAGTCCCGGGCCGCCTGTGAAAAGTCCGTAACCGTAGCATACCTGAACCACGTCATCCTCTGAAGCGCCTGCAGCAACAAGCGCTCTTGCGCAGCAGTCCTCCCAGAGATCAAGATCATGCTGGGTATAGAAAGCTACCACACGTCGGCCTGTAGTACCGCTGGTGGACTGGATACGTACGCAGTCCTTTGTCGGGCAGGAAAGAAGTCCGTAGGGATACGCCTCTCTAAGATCATTCTTTGTAAGGAAGGGAAGCTTGTGAAGATCCTCAAGTCCTTTGATATCCTCAGGCTTTATGCCCTTCTCATCCATCAGCTTTCTGTAATATTTGTTGTTCTGATAAACATATGCGACCTGCTTGACAAGTCTCTCTGACTGAAGCGCTTTGATTTCCTCAACAGGCATGGTCTCTATCTCGGGCTGGAAATACTTTTTCATGCGTCCTTCTCCTTTATTCTAAAAAAATGCGTGGTGTCTCACTTTAACACATTAAAGTGAGACACACCACTCATTACTTTATACTTTTTTCGTTAAAAATGCAACAGATTTTTTAAACAATAAGTCAGTTACTAAATAATATCACGGCTTTATCCATATTGCCGGACGTACTCCCAAAAGCTGATCCACAGCGTATCCGACTAAAGAATTAGTGTCTACACCAATACATTGGGCAAATGTCTGAAAAAAACCGGGTTCTCTTAGCCACCAGTACGTTCTGCCGTCAAATGCTTTTTTGGCCTCCGATTCCGATTCATTCCACTTGTAGGTTTTAAGCCCTCTTGACTTTGCGTATGCCGTTGCATTACACCCTTCGTGAAACCTGTCAAAAAAGTACTCTTCATTGACCATATAATTAAATTGTTTAAAGAAAATCAACTGTCTCAAATCGGGGATGAATATCATATCATCCGTATCATTTCCACCCAGGATTACATGTAATCTATCCGGATTATCCTGATTCTCGAGATGGGTGACCTGAATCTTTTTTAACTCCGAATTACTGAAGGCGGCTTTTTTGAAATCCTTATTCAACCAGCTGCGCAATGTACAGGTTTCCCACGTACAGTCCGTTCTGGTTTTATTATACGGCTGAACATCAAGTGCATATTCACTTATAAGGAACAGTTTATCTCCCTGTTTATCCGCCACCCACCATACTATAGGCTCTTTTCCGTTGCTGCGGTTATTATCCTGTTCGTACTTTCCGAATCTGACTCTGTCACCCACCTTTGCAGATGAAAGATCTTTTATTTCCTGTTCTATCTCCTCTATCAGCACACCGTCATTCCCGAATACGAAAACTCTTCCGCCTATGGTCTTCTTTCCGGTATACATTACTCCGTTGCTGCCAAAGTAATAATTCTTCTTGTCCACTACTACCCATCTGTCATACAACATCATTCCGGAATTATTAAAGAAATACTGCTTGCCTCCTATTTTCTGCATTCCTGTCCTTATGACGCCGTTTCCGCCGAAATAATACCAGAAGGTACTTCCGTTTCTGGTGATCTTTTTCCAGCCGGTCCTCATTACTCCATTGGTGCCGAAATAGTATCTCTCGCCGTCTATTCTCTGGAAATCTGTCTGCATATATCCGTTTTCATCGAAATGGTACCATTTCCCACCGATCTTCTTCCATTTATTCTTTACGGATATACCATTCTTATCGATATACTTCCAGCCGGTTGAATCTTTGACCCAAACCGATGAGGACGCTGCTGCTTCCGCGATATCTTTATCTGCAATAATACCGCCGGAGCACAGCAATCCTATCATAAGCAATAATGCCACCCACCTCTTTATCTTTCTCATAATGCAACCTCCGAAACACATATGATACTTCTTCTATCATAGTATTCCGGAGGTAATAAATCAAGCACATTCAAGCTCATTATTTATCACATCTATGGTTATGGTGTCACCGAGACGAAGTGTCCCCTGCAGGATCTTACGTGCAACCAGTGTCTCCACATGCTTCTGCAGATAACGCTTCAGCGGACGCGCACCGTATACGGCATCATAACCGCGTTCGATGATAAGGCTCTTTGCCTCATCCGTAAGCTCCACCTTCAGCTCCTTATCCGCAAGCCTTGCGTTAAGATCCTTCATGAGCAGTTCAATGATCGAACCGATCTCCTTCTGGGTCAGCGGCTTGAAGAGTATGGTTTCATCCAGACGGTTCAGGAATTCGGGTCTGAAATAATTTTTCAGCTCGCCCATAACCTTCTCTTCCGTATCCGGCAGGAATTCACCGTCATCACCGATACCGTCCAGTAGATACTGCGAGCCGATATTTGATGTCATGATAAGGATGGTGTTCTTGAAATCCACCGTATTTCCTTTGGAATCAGTGATACGCCCGTCATCCAGGATCTGCAGCATTACATTGAATACATCCGGATGCGCCTTCTCCACCTCATCAAAGAGCACTACCGCATAGGGTTTGCGCCGTACAGCCTCAGTCAGCTGTCCGCCCTCATCATAGCCCACATATCCCGGAGGCGCTCCGATCAGTCTTGCTACGCTGTGTTTCTCCATGTACTCGCTCATGTCGATACGTACAACGCTGTTCTCATCATCGAAAAGCGCTTCAGCAAGGGCTTTTGCAAGTTCAGTCTTACCTACGCCCGTGGGACCCAGGAAGAGGAATGAACCGATGGGCTTTGAAGGATCCTTGATGCCCGCACGTGATCTGAGTATCGCATCGCTCACAAGATCCACTGCAGTATCCTGACCTACCACACGCTTATGAAGCTCCTCCGGCAGGTGCAGGGTTTTCGCCCGCTCCGACTCCGAAAGCTTTGCCACCGGTATTCCGGTCCATTTGGAAATGATCTTCTCGATCTCATCCTCGGTCACCGTCTCATGAAGCATCTGACGGCCCTCATTTGCCAGCTTATCTTCCAGCTGATCCAGCTCCTTTTCAAGTGCCGGCAGCTTTCCGTACTGCAGCTCGGCTGCCTTTGCCAGGTCATATTTACGCTGGGCTATCTGTATTGCATCCTTGGTCTGCTCTATCTCCTCGCGGATCTGGCTTACACGCTCCACCTCATTCTTTTCCTGTTCCCAGGTGGCCTTCATGGAAGCGGCCTTCTCACGCAGCTCTGCCAGCTCCTCCTGCAGAACATTCAGGCGTTCCTTCGAAAGGTTATCATCCTCATTCTTCAGCGCAGCTTCTTCTATCTCCAGCTGCATTATCTTACGGAATATCTCATCCAGCTCCGCCGGCATGGAATTAAGCTCCGTCTTGATCATGGCGCAGGCTTCATCCACCAGGTCTATGGCCTTATCCGGCAGGAAACGGTCCGAGATATAACGGTTGGAAAGGGTT
>ONWK01000369.1 GCA_900321505.1 uncultured Eubacteriales bacterium | reverse complement strand
GATCAAGCGAAAGAAGGGACAGTATACAGGCCCCAGTGCGGTTTATGGTTATCAGAAGGATGCGGAGAATCGGAATCATCTGATCCCTGACACCTTCGCTGCAGAGATTGTCAGGTCAATCTTTCGTTGGAAACTGAGGGGTATGAGCGTCAGTAGAATCGCAGACAAGCTGAATATGGAGGGCGTTCTGTGCCCAATGGAATACAAACAGTCCAATGGGGTAGGGGTACAGACACTATTCCGTTCCGGACAGAAAGCGCGTTGGAGTCCGACTACTGTGCGCCGTATTCTGGTAAATGAGGTCTATACCGGAGTACTGGTTCAGGGAAAGACCGCTACGCCGAATTACAAGGTGAAGAAAAACTTCCCGAAGGATAAAAAAGAGTGGATCCGGGTAGAGGGGACACACGATCCGATTATCGAGCAGAAGGAGTTTGAGGAGGTTCAAGAACTGCTGAAGAAGGACGTCCGATCAGCTCCGGGGAAGGCGTTTGTTTATCCCTTATCCGGGTATCTTATCTGTGCAGACTGTGGTCAGAACCTGACGCGGATGTGTACCTGCTCCGGCGGAAAGAGATATGAGTACTATGTTTGTTCGTCTTATCGTGCCGGGAAGGGATGTACCTCGCACCGGATATCAAATGAGATTCTCTCGGATTCGATTTTGGCAGCAATCCGTCTTCGGATTGAATCTGTATTTCGGATGGATTTTCTGATCAGAAAGTTTGAGGAGAATCCGCTCATTAAAGCTGATCAGCTGGGTACGGAGCGGTATGATATTCAGATCGCTGACAGGAGAGAAGAGATCGCGCACTGCCAGCGTTTTAAGCAGCGGCTGTACGAGAACCTGCAGGATGGTGCCATCGACAGGAAAGACTATGATAGCTTTCGGAAGAATTATGAGAAGAGAATTGAGGAAGCTGAGAATGTCATCCGAAAGGCAGAGAAGGAACGGGCAATGATGGCAAGTCGGGAGATCGGAGACCGTTCCTGGATGGAAAGCTTCCTGAAGTATCAGGATATCCAGGAGATCGATCGGATGGCTGTGGTGGAACTGATTGAAAAAGTCGTCATCAGATCAAACCACCAGATCGAGGTACATTTTCGGGACGATGAGGAATATGAAATTCTGGAGCGCTTTTTGAGAGAGTGTGAGATTGAGGAAGAAGCTGAACAGGAGGAGAAGGATGGCGCGGAAGAGCAGAAAAGGATTGGGTGAGTCGGAGAGCCGTGAGGAGAAGAAGATTTATCAGACAGCGGTTTATGTCCGCCTGTCTGTGGAGAACAGTGGAAAGGCGGATGACGGCATTTCCTTTGAGAACCAAAAGCAGATTTGTCTGGATTATATCAAAGGGCATCAGGATCTCAAATTGTATGACATGTACGCGGATAACGGTGAGAAGGGAACAGATATGGATCGCCCGGAATTCCAGAGGATGATGGATGATGTCAAGGCAGGACGAGTGAACTGCGTGGTTGTAAAAGATCTGTCACGCTTTAGCCGTGACTACATTGATGCCGGAAATTACCTGGAGAAGATATTTCCTTTTCTTGGAGTGCGATTCATTTCGATCACGGATACCTATGACAGTCTTAGTGCGGATGGGGATGAGAAGGCGTTAATGATTCCGCTGAAGAATATGATAAACGCTGCCTACGCTAAAGATATATCCAGGAAGATCATTACCAGCTTTCGGGCCAGACAGGCTAAGTGTGAATTCCTTCCGTCCTGCGGCCCCTATGGATATGTGAAGTCGAAAGATAAGAAGTACCGATATGAGATCGACGAGAAGACGGCTCCTTTTGTAAAGCAGATTTTTGAATCTGTGATTGCGGGAGTGCCTATGAAGGCGATCATAAGGAACCTCAATGAGCAGGGGGCAATAACCCCGGCAGCACGGAAACTGGAACTGGGGATTTGGCATGATGATAAACATGCGAAGACACATTGGAATAATAAGACTATCACGGATATGCTGCGGAATCCGACTTATACTGGGTGTATTGTGTACGGAAGAATGCCGAAGAGCCTTGCAGACGGGATTCCATGGCGTCGGGCGGCTCGTAGTGAGTGGCAGATTTTTCCAGGGATGCATGAGGCAATTGTAAGTGAAGAACAGTTCGAACAGGTGCAGAAAATCTTGAAGGAAAAATCGGATGCTTACGCTGCGAGGGTGAAGATTTCGAAGAAAAGGCTGGATAAGCTAATTAATCTTTATGAGGGGAAGATTTACTGTGGGGACTGCGGGAAAAGGATGCGTTTTCTCAAACAATATGTTCCCAGCCGGGATTACTATATTTTGAAGTTTGCTTGTGGGAGATATCTTGACAGTCAAAATCGAGAGTGTACCAGGCATTCCATCGGCATGGATGAAGTGAATGATGCTGTCCAGGTGGCTGTTCAGGAACAGATACTTTTCCTGGACAGGTGTGAAGAGTTGAACAAGATTTCCGGAAGCAAGAGAGATGCCATTCTTAAGCGGAAAATGGTTTTTATGACGAAAGAGTTGGAGTCTGTCAGTGCTGAGAAGAATGTGCTTTTTGAAAAGTATGTCGACTGTCAAGTGAGCCGGGAAGAGTATGATCGTCAGAGGGCTGCGTTGGATGAACGTCAGAGACGACTGGAACGGGAACTGAAGGAAGGGAAGAAAAAAGAACGGGAGCATGATGTCTTTTTGAACGGGATGAATGGCTGGATGCAGACGGTTCGCAAGGCGGGGAAGCAGGCGAAGGTTACCAAGGAGCTGGTGGAGGAGCTTGTGGATCGAGTGCTGGTGTTTGAGAACAAGAGGGTGGAGATTGTTTTTCGTTTTGTAGAAGAGCGAGAGGAATTGGAAAGATTGATAGCGGAGCTTGAGGAGATGGACGAAGAAGAGACCGAAGCGGAGGAACCGGATGAGGAAGAGCCTATTCCTGAAGCGGAAAAAGAAGATTGTATTGGTTCGGAAAATTTGTCAGAGGAGAGTGAGGCCGGATCTTCCGGCTGGTTGTAGCAGTTATTGAATATGTCAGGGAAGGAGAGAACATGGGTAAGTGGATTGTGGCCAAGTATATCCGTCTTTCACAGGCGGATCGTGATTTGAGACAGAACGAAAGGAAACAGGAAAGCAACAGTATCTCTCACCAGAGGG
>ONWK01000317.1 GCA_900321505.1 uncultured Eubacteriales bacterium | reverse complement strand
TACGCCCTCCTCTGGAATGATGGGCGTTACTATGTTCCTTCCCATGATCAGGAAAAGAATAAGATTGTTTCTTACCGAGTGGATCGCATGAGAAATGTCGTGATGCTGAACGAAAGAGCTGATCGGGATGAACCGTTCGATCCTGTGGATTACTGCAAGAAAGCATTGTGGATGTATGATGGCGATCTTGAAGAGCAAGAAGTGATTCTTCTTTCTGAGAACAAGCATATGATCAGCCTGATCGATCGCTTTGGGGGAGAAATCCCGATATATATTGTAGACGATCAGCATTTCCGAGCGATTGTCAAAGTGATTCCAAGTTATACCTTCTTCTCATGGGTGTTTCAGTTTTATGGAGGCATTCGGATTATTGGCCCGGCGAGTGTGAAAAAGGACTATGAGGAAATGCTCCGGACGGTTATGGAGCGGCAGCAGTGAGCAATCACTGCTTATTTTTTTGCGCTTCGCGACCTCGCTGCATCAAATTTTGTGCAACGAGGCGTTTTTCTGAGTTAACGCGTTTACAAGGGGAACAAAGAATAATATAATTCATACCGTGAACAGCTGTTCAAGGTTTGAATGGAGGAATGGATATGCTGCAGAAAGATCGTGGCCTGATGGAACGGATCAAGCATTTTGCAGAAGAATACGCCCTCTCTAACCATGGAAACACACCAACTATGGCGGAGATAGGCGAGAAATTCAATATTAGCCGTTCTGGGGCATTTGGCTACCTGAAAGCCATGAATAAGATGGGCATGATCCGATATGAGGACGGCATGATTCATACAGATGTGATTGATAAGGTTGCGATGCCCCTGAGACTTTGCAAAGGCTATGTTGAAGGGATAACTGCCGGAGCTCCTAACGAAGTGGAAGGCTATGTGGATTCATACTTTCCGATTCCACCGATGTTTCTGGACGGTAGGAAGGGAAACTTCTTTACTTTAAAGGTAACTGGCGATTCTATGATTGATGCAGGTATAGACAGCGGCGATATCGTTATATGCCGGGAGAGTGAAGAAGCAAGAGTGGACGATATTGTCGTTGCTTATATTCGTGGCGCTGGCAGTACACTGAAGCGTTTCTGCCAGGATGATGACGGACCTTTTCTCTGGGCGGAGAACAATTCCTGGAGCATTGATGACCGGATGTTCGGGAGGCAGTTCGATGTTCAGGGTGTGGCCATAAAGGTGCTCAAAGATATATAGATCTGGAGGTGAAGAAGGGTGGAGTTCATCTGTATGTCTTGCGGTCGAAAGCACATCAGGACAGAGCGTCTGGTGGATGAACACATCCATTGTGAATGTGGATATCGTTTTTATGTATTTTACTGTTGTGGAATGATGGTGACCGTTCCATCCAATGATATTGCCAGTATCGAGGCAATTCAAGCGTTCCGGCGGTTTGTAATTAGTACAGGCCGCTGTATGGATGCGAAGGTGGATCCGATAGATTATACGCGTTTTCTACGGAAATCTGATCCTTTGGGGCTGATGGAGGTCGGACTGGAACGGTATCAGGCAGAGAAGTATGGGAAATGTCTTCTGAATTGCACGGATGTTGCTTCTGCTTGTGATTCGCTTTTCAAAAACAGAGATGTGGTACTGAAGAACAAAGGAAGCTATATCGATATCATTGAAATGCAGCGGAAAGTAAAAGGAAAGGGTGATCCTCCTTTTTCCGGGGAGCCAATTGCATACCTGAATGAAGAGTTCAAGTTAAGAGACTGGCAAAAAGAGATCATGGAACGGGACGCGGCACGAACAGGGTATCTGTTCGGTGAACCTGGATAAACTGAATAATTGAGAACCGTGCAGTAATTGGACTGTACGAAGGGCCAATCGGGGCCGGATACATGCAACGCTTGCGGAGCAATCTGCTGGTGTCGTTATGTGCCGGTCCCTTTTTTGTCCCCAAAATCAGGATTATGTCCGAATTTCCTTACAGAATACCCAAAACGGAATAATCTTACAGAATCCGGAATAATCTTCCAAATGGCAATCCAGAAAGAAAATAGCGAGATAAGATGGACGCAACCACGGCGGGGAGGAGGTGAGACAGGATGCTGAAGGAGAAGGCACTCTATGACCTGGGATCGGATGTGCGGCGTATGCGCAAGGAGATGGGCATGACTCTGGAAATGCTGGCCGAAGCGTTGGAAACCGATTTTCGGGTTATTTCCAGATATGAGAATGGACAGGCAGAAATGGGTGCCTTGATGTATCGCCGGTTATTGATGCTTCATGAACAGAAAACAAAGAGTGATCATCTCCTTCAGCAGATTCAGGAACTGTCACCAATAAATCGGGCGGCAATCGAAACGATCATTGCGGGCTTGGGAATAAGATGAATACAGTATTCTTTGAGTACAATATTTCTGCAGACAAAATGTCGAATCAAGGCAGGGCAAGGTTTCAAGCTTGTGGATAAAAATGGACAAATTGTGGAAAAGTTGGAAACGTTGATTTATAAGGGATTGAAGACATTTGCGAACAATGATTTTTCCCATATTCACCATGGCTTATGACGATCATTTTTGGTATTATGGCCTTCCCTTCACCGCTGGGGGTCGGTGAATAGAAAGCTGCTTCCCCGTT
>ONWK01000333.1 GCA_900321505.1 uncultured Eubacteriales bacterium | reverse complement strand
GTCGGGTTGGAAGACTTTCGGCCATCAGTCTCCTTCCTGCAGGATGGGGTCCAGATATTTGTTCATATAATACACCTGCAGTGACTGGTATTCCTCACCTTCGGGATCAAAGGCATGGCCATGCATTTCATCAAAGTCCTGATCGCCGCGGATGCGCTTGATCACGTGAAGTGAAATGTTGCGCGAATGTGAAGCTATACGCTCCATGGGCTGGATCAAGTCAAAAAGAGTAACGCCTGCGGGTACCGTGCAGGTGCCTTCCTGAAGTCTTTTGATATGATGCTCCTGGATAACAACACGCATTTTTTTGATCGCGTCATATAACGGTTCAATACGGGAGGCTTTCTTTTCATCATCCTCGAAGAAGGCCTCTCTTGTCATATCCAGGGTTTTTTTGGTCGCGGACATGATGGATGTGAGTTCATTTATTCCGGCGGTGGAAAAGCTTATCTTTTTTTCGTGCATATCCTGTATTGCGTAGGCCATACGTACACAGTAGTCCCCGATACGCTCATAGTCGCTGATGGAGTTAAGTATCTCGGACATTACAAGGCGGTTATCGGGAGTGAGAAGATTACGGTTGATCCTGAGACAGTAGTTAGAAAGCGCGGTTTCCGCCTGGTCTATAAAGGCTTCATTGTCCATGAGCGCCTGAAAATCCTTTTCGGTATATTCCACAAAGAGGTCAACACAAAGATAATAATTCTTAAGGATCCTGTCAGCCATAGCCTCGATCACCTTACTGCAGGCCTTGAGTGCGATACCCGGGGTCCCAAGAAGACGGTTGTCAAGATAGCGGAATTCTTCAACCTCGGCCTTCTCATCGCTGTCTCTGAGGATTTTGCCCGTGAGTTTGCCGAGACGGTCGGCAAAGGGCAGAAGAATGATGGCTGTTACAAAATTAAAGCCCATGTGCATATTTGCGATATTTCCGCGGTTCATGACCGCATCAAGAAAATCCGGTTTTACCTTGTAATACAGGATGCAGAGTATGATGGTCAGCATGAGTGAACCGATGATATTGAACAGAAGATAGGCAAGGCTGACACGCTTTGCCTTCTTGGGGGCACCGATGCTTCCCAGTACTATGGTGATACATTTTCCGAGGTTCTGGCCGATAAGCATGGGGATAGCTATACCGCAGGTAATGCTTCCTGTAGCGGAGAGCGCCTGAAGTATACCGACAAACGCACTTGAGCTCTGGATAAGGGCACAGAGCAGAAAACCGATGATGATACCCAGGAAGGGGTTGGAAAATGAGGTGAAGAGTTCGCGAAATTCCGGTGATTCCTTAAGGGGAGCAAAGACCTCCTCCATAAAGGTCATACCGGTAAAGAGTACACCAAGTCCAAGCAGAATACCGGCTACATCCCTGGATTTCTGCTTTTTTGATTTTACTATGATAAATGCACCGACTGCGATCAGCATCGGCGCAAAGGAAGAAGGCTTCAAAAGCTGAAGGATGATTCCGCCGCCGCCGAGATCGCCCAGACGGAGCAATTGAGCAGTAACGCAGCTGCCCACATTTGCACCGAATACTACGGGGATCGCCTGATTGACCTTCATCATGCCTGCGCTCACAAAACCGATGAGCATGATAGTAGTGGCGGATGAACTCTGAATGATGCCTGTTACCACCAGACCGAGTATGAAACCCTTCAGCAGTCCCACAACCTTTTTCTTACTGGTAGTCAGGGTCTGGAGTATGCGTTCCATACCGTTGCCTGCCAGCCGCTCAAGGGACTGCCCCATGTAGCTCATACCGAACAGGAAAAGCCCTACTCCGCCGAATAATTGCAAGATATCTATTACGTCCATAAAACCTCTGTTTTTGAAGAAATCAATAACCATTCCCCATCATAAGCCCGGGATGCCGCAACATCCGGAACAATGCGGAACAGCCACAATAAATCAGGTTACATTATACATCAGGAAAAGGAAAATGACAATAGAGCAGTGGATGCGTCCGCAATAGAATCCGTGAGTAACGCTGGACAAGGAACTGATAAGGATATACAATGTTAAAAGATGCCAAAAAGATGATTGCAGAGTCGGGGGAGGAATTGCTATGCCCTTCAGGATCGTCAGAAATGATATAACAAGGATGGATACGGATGCCATAGTAAATACGGCAAATGCAGCGCCGATAGTCGGCCCGGGCTGTGACAGCGCCGTTTATAATGCGGCAGGATATGATGAGCTGCTACGCTACAGAACAGAGAAGATCGGCTGCGCAGATGAAGGGGAGGTTTTTATCACTCCGGGTTTTATGCTTAAGGCAAAATATATCATCCATGCGGTGAGCCCGTATTTTATCGACGGTGACCGCGGTGAAGAGGAAAAGCTCCG
>ONWK01000103.1 GCA_900321505.1 uncultured Eubacteriales bacterium | reverse complement strand
TCCCTGACAAAATGCTGTTTCTGGGGCCTGTCCTGGATCTCGCTGATCAGGGATCTGTCTATCTTCACATAATCCGGCATATATCTGAGGAGATTGCTGACATTTGAATAACCCGTGCCGTAGTCGTCGACCGCCAGCTCAAGGCCCATGGACCGGAACCATTCCTTCATCCCCTCCAGCTCATTCTCGTCAACCTCAGCCTCCTCGGTCAGCTCCACCACCACGTTATCGGAATATTTTGAAAGCATATTCTGTATCCGCGTCATGGCAGCGCCCTGCACCTTAATACCCGGAATACTGTTGATAAAGATCTTCCTGTTGCCCGGAACGCCGCCATGTTCTTCAAGGATATCAAAGACATTAAGGAAGGTTGCGCCCTCCACATCCGGCAGCCGGTTCAGCATATCAGCATACTTTATGATCTTCAGCGGCGATATCTTCTGCTCCGTCGTTGACCTCATCAGCGCCTCGTATGAATAGATCTCACCGTCAGACACCCTTACGATGGGCTGGAAATGATACGTCAGCAGATTCTCATTCAGTATCCTGTCAACCAGATTCAGGTCACGTTTTTCATCCGCCGTAAGGCTTGCTTCTATTCCGGGTTTCAGATTTCCGATAGTGCTCCATACCCGCTCCGCCTCATTCTGGTTGATAACAACCTGGGTGAGCATCTCCCTCCTGAAGCTCTCAAGACAGCGGGAAACCAGCTTGATCCAGGAGCGGAATACTTCATCATAGCTCCGCGGCGTATCACCGTAGCATATGACGGCGTATCCGAAGCCCTCCGCCTCAAAATGCAGCGGCGTGAAGATGAAGGCTCTGGGCTTTTCGCTCTCCTCCTCCAGCTCCGGAAGCAGCTGTGCAGTGGGAAATGTATCCGTTACGCTCACTCTTCCGCCGGCACTGCTGCTTAAATATTTTATTGCATACAGCATCTCATCGGAATAACCGTCCTCGTCGAAATGCACTCTGGGATCACTCTCAATATCCTTCCACTGCCGGTTCAGGCAGAGATGGAAGCTTTCCGCGCCCTTCAGCTGATACGCATATGAATACATCGTACCAAGCAGGCCCATAAGGTCGCTCTGGATCATCAGATCCTCGGCCATGGTGGAATTCACCGAGAAGAATCCTGCTTCGGAGATCACCGTCCCCCACTCTTTTCTGAGGCCTGTTACTCCGGTGTCGGTGCATTCGCTGCAGCCGCAGCTCCTGCCGATGATGAGCCTTGGCTTCGCCTCAAATGCCGGAATCTCCCTGTCATCCAGCTTTGCAGCTATGTATTCCGCCGAATATCCGCCCAGTTCAACCGTAGGTATCTGTGCGGAGGTGATGGGCTTCGGCGATGTCCGCCCCTCCTCCGATGAATCATAGCTCACAACAGCCACGTCCTCCGGCACGCGGTAGCCCCGTTTAGTCAGCGCCTGTGCGACGCCTATCGCCATGCAGTCATTTGCCGCCGCGATGGCCTGAGGCAGCCTGCCGTTCTTTATCAGCAGCTGGTTCACGCATCTTTCGCCGTTGGTATACCAGAAATCCCCGTAGTATATATTATCCTCATTTACCGTGAGCCCGTGCTCCTCCATGGAATCACGGTAGGCCTTAAGCCTTTCGATGGAATGAAGATGCCATTTCTTACCGGACAGAAAGGCGATATCCTTAAATCCGTGCTCTTCGATAAGGTGATCTATCACCATCTTCATGCCCGTGTAACCATCCGTGAATACACTGGGAAAAAGATCGCTGTGCTGCTCGATCACCAGCACCGGCCCCTGAAAATCGTTGTGCAGCCGCTGCTCAAGTTCGTGGATCTTACTATCTATCTGTATCGTATCCTTCAGGAATATCACCGCATCAAACTGTTCCGGCACAAAAAGCGAGAAAATATTGGATTCGCCGACCTCCCTGTCCGCTGCATCCTGGTATTTCCTGTACATCGAAAAAATGCAGGTATCAAGATCCTCCTGAAATGCCTGCTTCAGAAACCCCTCTATAAACCGGCTCTGATACTCTTCATCCGCCTGGCCAACAAGTATGGCCACTCTCCTTCTCCTCATTTAGCTGCCCCCTCTCCGGCAACCCACATCACAATGCATGTGATAGTGAAAACCTTTACAATCGATATTATACCATAATCTGAAATAATAACAACCCGGGGGCGGCTCCGAAATTGCTCGGATCCGCCCCCGGGTCATAGGGAAATATCATCGGCTTACTGCCGGTTAATATTCCACATACTCCACGCTTCCATCGGAATAATGTATCTCGTAATATCCGTGGCTTCCGTCGGCGCAGTTGGGTACTGCGATTCGCTCCGTCTCATAGCGGCCGGCGGGTTTTGTGCTCTTCTCCTTGGTTCCCACGAGGATCACTTCGTTAACGGGTTCCTTGGTGACTTCCTCGGAGACCTGCTCACGGCTTTCTTCCTTTCCGTCCACCATTTTCACCTTCCAGGTAACGGTCTTAACTCCGTTTTCGCCCTCTGTATCGGTTACTTCCTTTCCCTTGGTGATGGAGCTGTCATCCTTACGCTCGGTCTCGAAGGGGATCTCTTCGTCCTTTTTCTCTTCCTTGTAGGTGACGCGCTGTACCACTACCGACAACCCGGGTTTTACCTCTGCGGTAAGCTCCGGGGTTACGACGTCATCCTGGCCCAGTGTGATGCCATAATCCTTCAGCAGTTCTTCCACGTTGGCATATTTAGCGGCTGCCTTCTCGGTCTTTCCGTCATAGGTCAGCTCCACGTCGTACTTCGTAACGATCTCCAGCTTCATTCCGTCCTTCAGCTGATCCGTCTCCTTAACATTCATGGACTGTGCCTCGTTCAGAGTGATATTCTCATCCTTCAGCAGGTCCTTCACTGTTCCGTCCAGATGCTTTACGGTTTTTTCCTCATCATCTATCACAACGCTGATGGTGTTCATCCTGAGAACCTTTATGGGCGCTGCATCACTCAGCTCTGTCTGAAGGGATGGCTCCGTCACATCTTCAGCTCCGAGAGTGATCTGCGCCTCGGCAAGTATGGCCTCCACAGTATTCGGGAGCTTTGCCTCAAAAGTTGTGGTAACACCCTTATCCGTAATGGTGATCTCTGCTTTCTTACCGCACGCTGCAAGCACTGTAACAAGCAGCAGCATCAAAACCGTAACCTTTAATTTCTTCACTTCATAACTCCTCTCTGAACCGGCATGCCTGCAGGCCTACCCTGCCCGTCCGGTTATACCAACGACTTACTCTCACCTTATCCCAGTCATTCTTATTCTGCCCGCACAGCTGTCCCAACGGCTTACTCCGCCCTCACGGTTGTCTCCAGTACGCAGACGCCCTCATCTCCGTCCTTCAGTATCACCCGGATCTCCGCCTCATCCGTCCTAAGATAAGCCTTAAATCCTTTAGCGCCGGTCTGGTATGCATGCACCATTTTACCGTCCACCTCAAGCAGTATCTCCGTCTCCGTCCGTATCTTATCCTCGGGCAGCTCTCCTGACAGCGTATAAAATGTGCCGTCATACATATTCTTACTGAAGCTCAGCTTCAGCTCGTCTTCCTTCAGCGGCTCCGAACTTACGGAAAATGTATCCTCCGCTGCCGGCGCGCTTATGATCGGAGGTTCGGAAATGAGATCTCTCAGATTCCTTTCAACCTTCTCGATGATCACCACATCCGGCTTCTGTTCCTCCACAGTTTTTTCAAGTCTGTAGGGAGACTCCCTTGAAAATACAGCCTCGCCGAACTGGCCTGCGACAAGGGGAAGCAGTGTATTTCCGAAGGAATCACGGAACATAAGGAGCTTGCCCTCCTTACCCTCGGCAGAGGTCGGTATCCATGCCGCCTCAACATCCTTTGCATCGGTCTCGTACGTCCCCTCGATGTTGTAATAATAATTCCACTCCTTCTCTCCGTAGTAGGAATAAACCATACGGTTGAGATCGCCGTCATCGTCCTTCAGCCGGGCCACCTCCACGTCCTCATAGCTGTCATAAGGCTGCTCCGCCGCATCCAGTATCGTCCTGTATGCCAGCATGGCGCCCTTCCCGTTCCAGTGGGAATCCCTCTCAAGATAAAGCACCTCGCCCTGCTCCCGGAAAGCGGAAAGCAGATCCGCGTAGGTAATTCCTATTTCTTCACAAAGCTCCGGAAGCGCCTCCATGGTGTGAGGCTGATCCGACGCCGTCCCGCTGTAGTAGGGCATGTGGCTGCCGTACAGCGTATTCTTATTCGGCGGAACCGTAAAGACCAGCTTTGCGCCCTTCTTCTCCACATAGTCCTTAACTATGGAGAGATTCTGCTTAAGATTGAAAAGCTCCCTCTCGTTCATACGGCCGGTTCCCAGATAATCCGGCAGAGTGGAGCTGTAATACAGCCATCCGTCGGTTCCGTGGATCACGCTGTCCACGGATGACACTCCGAACACCGTCCCCTGTATATGCCCGTCCGCCGCCGCAAGCTCATTTCTGAAAGCGAAATGATCCTGGAACCAGTCCTCAAACTGCTCCGGGAAATCCGTATTCAGTCCGCCGTCCTTCTTTGAAAATGAGGGAAATTCGGCAAGTCTGCGGTTCTCCGTAGTTTCCTCGGTAGGCCTGAATATCATCCCCGCAAAGGGTACGAGCATGATGAGCATGCCCAGTATAATAAATATCAGCTGAATTTTCTTCGACATGATCTTACTCCCCCCTTAAAACCTGAAATAGATAAAGGGATTGTAGGATCCGCCGGAAAGACGGATGATATCCCAGCAAAGGAGGATCAGCGCGATACCGAAGATGATCCCCTGAACCACTGCTGCTTTTCCGTGTACCTCTTCCTCACCGCCCGTACGCAGCTTCTTCACAAGCTTCTCCGCCGGCCCTGCGAAGAAGATCGCAGCCACCAGCATGGTGATAAAGAAGGGGGTCAGCTGCTGAACCGCAAGTGACATCGACTGATTGTCAAATGCAAAGCCGCTGAACATTTTACCTATCATCGAGAAACCCTGTCCCAGGGTATCCGCCCTGAAGATCACAAAGGCGCAGCATACCACCAGCAGGGTATATATATGTCCCAGCAACCGTGGGAGCTTACGCAGTCCATGTACTGCTTCCTCCAGGAAGCTGAAGGCTCCGTGTATCAGGCCCCAGATGACAAAGGTCCAGTTAGCCCCATGCCAGAGTCCGCAGAGGAAAAATACGATCACCTTGTTGAGTCCGGTGCGCAGCTTACCCTTCCGGTTTCCCCCCAGGGGAATGTACACATATTCCTTAAACCACGAAGAAAGTGAGATATGCCAGCGGGTCCAGAAATCCTTTATGCTCACCGCCGCATAGGGGAAGTCGAAATTCTCCCGGAAATGGAAGCCGAACATCCGCCCCATACCGATGGCCATGTCGCTGTATCCGCTGAAGTCGAAATAGATCTGCATCAGAAACGCCACAGCCCCGATCCAGGCTCCCAGCACATTTACCTGTCCTGCGTCCGCATTAAAGATCGCATCCGCAGCAACAGCCATGGTATTCGCGATCAGCACCTTCTTGGAAAGTCCGAAAAGGAATCTCCTGAAGCCCGCGGAGGCCTCCGGTATGCTTACCACACGGTTCGTCAGTTCCTGCTCGATATCCCTGTATTTCACGATCGGTCCCGCGATAAGCTGCGGGAAGAAGGAAATGTACAGCAGCACCCTTAAGGGATTCTTCGAAGCCTCAACATTTCCCCTGTAAACATCGATCACATAGGACATGGCCTGGAAGGTATAAAATGAAATGCCTATGGGCAATGCTATGGACGGCACTGACAGCTCCGTACCGAAAAGTGAATTCAGGCTTTCCACAAAAAAGCCCGCATATTTAAATACCGCCAGCACTCCGATATTCAGGAGCACCGCGATCACAAGAACTGCCTTTCTTCCTTTCTGACTCTGCCGCATCGCAAGGGCCGCCAGATAATTCATCAGCACGCTGCCCAGCATAAGCAGTATATAGACCGGTTCGCCAAAGGTATAGAAGACCAGGCTGGCCAGGATCAGGAGTCCGTTCCTGATCACCGGCACCCGGATAAGGCTGTGCAGCAGGAAAACCACCGGAAAGAAAATGCAGATAAAAACCAGTGAACTGAACGTCATAGCTTAGCCTTCCGTAAGATGAATAATCATTCAGCAAGGCCAAGGCGCGGAGCGCCTCTGGCCGTCCAACGCTCCGGATGCTGAGCATCCGGTGTCGCAGGGTGCTGAACTCAGATTTTAATATGTCCCGGAGATCCTTCCTCACGGCGGATCGCATGGAGATAATCCTGGCTCTCCCCGGGTACCAGCGGTCTTCCGAAGTAATTCCCCGATCTGTGCAGCGTCCACTCCGGATCGTAAACCTCATCGTTGATCTCGCACCAGCCGTGTCCCGTGCTGTTGCAGGCATAAACATTGTCATAACCGATAACGCGTGCCATCATGGCAAATGAAGCGCCGTAACCGATACAGTTGCTGGACTTTCTGTCCAGGCAGTCATTTACATATTTCTCAACCCATCCTTCACCGCGATAGTGAGGGATCCAGGGGTTCTTCTCCACAAATCCCCTGAAGATATCGAAGCAGGCTCTAAGCTTCTCAACCTTTGTCATGCTGTCGTTCGTATATTCACGCACATATTTTGCAGCCTTTGCATATGCGGTCAGAAATGCCGGCGTCTTCTCGCCCAGCCACTCTCCCGTGCCTGCAAAACCCTGCTTCTTTCCTTCTACGGTAAATACATCCGCCGCCAGCATCACGCCGTTTTCTTTGAAATAATATATCTTACTGTCTATCATATCCCAGCCGGTATGCATGGCGCCGGTTCCCGGATCCAGATAATACCAGTTCCCGTCCTGCTTCATCCAGCCGGTCCTTGCATGACCGTAAACCGGGTTCAGATAATACCACAGGCCGTCAACCTCGGTCCATCCTGTCATCATACGGCCGTTTACCGGATCGAAATAGTACCTTCTTCCGTCTATCTCTTTCCATCCCATGGCAGCATAGCCCTTTGACGGATCCAGATAATACCATTGATCATTCAGGTTTCTCCAGCCTGTGAGCATCCGGCCGGAATCCGGGTCCAGATAATACCTGCCGCCATCCACCGTCTGCCATCCGGTGAGCATCTGCCCGTAGACGGGATTAAAATAATACCACCTTCCGTTAACCTCAGTCCAGCCTGTCATCATGTGGCCGTAGGTCTCGTTGAAATAGTAATATTTCCCGTCAATCTCCTTCCAGCCTGTGGATGCAAAGCCATGCACCGGATTCAGGTAATACCATTTGCCGTCCACCTCTTTCCAGCCGGTCTGCATGGCGCCGGTTTCCATATCCAGGTAATACCATCTGTCCCCGCTGCTGAGCCAGCCCTTTCTGAGATTGCCGCTCTCGCTGTAGTAATACCAGTTTTCCTCATTCCTGATCCATCCTTCAGTATGTCTTCCCGTGCCTGCATCCGCTGCAGCCGGAGACGCTGTTATGAACGCAGCCGCAGAGAAAATCATGGCTGCAGTCAGTTTTTTAACCTTCCCGTTCACACTTCCCATATTTCATTTATTCCCCCTCTGTAGTTACTTCTCCGGTACCCCTGTTCTCCAGTATCTGCTCCAGCGTTCTCCAGCCTAAAACGGCACATTTCACACGTGCCGGCATATGCGCTATATCCTGCAGCGAGGATGCCTCCTCAAGCATTTCCAGTTCCTCCTCGGTCACCTTCCCCTTGATCATCTTCATGAAGGTATCCTTCAGCTGAACCGCTTCCTCCTTAGTCCTTCCGATCACAAGATCCAGCATCATGTCCGCGCTGGCCTGCGAGATGGCGCATCCGTCCCCTATAAATGCCCCGTCCTGTATCACGCCGTCCTCACCGATGGTGAGCTGCAGCGTAACATCGTCGCCGCAGGAAGGATTCACTCCGCGCATGGAATCCGTCGGATCGATAAGCGGATGCTTATGCTCCGGGTGAAGGTTATGCTCGGTAAGTATCTCGTTGTAAAATGTTCTGGATTGCATGATGTTACTCCTTATATCAGTCGGGATATCCCATAAACTTGCGTATGTTCCCCATTGCCTCCACCAGCTTCTTCACCTCATCCTCCGTGTTGTAGAACATCAGGCTTGCCCTGGTGGTGGAGGGTATCCCGAGGTACTGGTGCAGCGGTTCGGCGCAGTGATGTCCCGCGCGGACTGCCACGCCCTGGTCAGCCATTATCGCTGCCACGTCATGGGGATGCACGCCCTCAACCTTGAAGGTAAATATCCCGTGATGATCCGCGGCATCGTCCGAGCCCACAAGCTGAATATGCGGTATCGACTTTATCCCTTCGAAAGCCAGCCGTGAAAGCTCGGCTTCTCTCTCCACGATAAAATCCGTTCCTATGCTCTCAATGTAATCTATGGCAGCCGCAAGTCCCACGGCGCCGCCGGCATTTACCGTACCCGCCTCGAATTTATGCGGTATCTCCGCATAGGTCACTTCTGTGAGGGACACTGTCTCTATCATCTCACCGCCCGTAAGAAAAGGCGGCATCTTCTCCAGC
>ONWK01000242.1 GCA_900321505.1 uncultured Eubacteriales bacterium | reverse complement strand
TCTGCCCCACTGTCTACTGGACTGTTCGGGATGCCTCCCAGATCCATTTCTCAATTAACCAGAAGCGTATCTACACCACGTCAAGGCCCTCCGGTTCCATCGTGATCTGTCCGAGAGGCGGTGCCGGTGATTACGTATACGGGATCGTTGCTGAAGGCACCAAGAAAGTCAGCTATGTCTTCACTTATACGAATACCGGCGGACCGAAGAAACAGCCGAACATCCCTCTGACCGAGTATTAGAGCGATCCAAACAGCCAAAGACCGAAAGACCGATTCTGAAGACGAATCGGTCTTTCATTTTACGATTACTCCAAACCCTGTTATAATATAAAATTGGATGGAGGTGTGCATGAATATAGAGATCGTACGTTACCCTACAGATGAAGACTGGGCCCGCTGCCTGCTTTTGGCCCGGATGACACAGGGCAAAGACTCTGCTAAAGTTCCTTCGGATGAATGGAAACGGAAAATTCTGGCAGCGGAACATTCTCCGGTCCGGACATTAATGTACACGATCATCATGCATGATATTCCATACTATTGCAGTGTTCACCTTGTCCGCCATAAATACGGTATTGAACATTTTGTCCAGTCGCAGCGTGTCAATCCGGATCGCGGTGCCGAACGGCAGGATGCTTTAGTCACCCACGCGATGGACATGAATTTTCAGGCACTTGTCAACATGAGCCGCAAACGCCTCTGCTTCAAAGCCGACGCCACCACCCGCAGCATCATGCAGGAGATCGTCAAAGAACTGAGGAAAGTTGATCCGATTTCCGCTTCTTTCTGTGTACCGGAGTGTATCTACAGGGGGAATGTATGCCATGAACTGAAACCCTGCGGGATGTATAAATGGAGCAAAAAATGAGCGTATTATGCGATAAAGAGATCTCAAAATACATACAGGAAGGTATGATCGACTTTTCCCGTTCGGAGACAGACTGGGACACTGTTCAAAAACAAATCAATCCCAACACTCTCGACCTGACCCTGGGACGCTTCATTCAGTGGCCCAAAGAGACACAGATGCCGCTGGTTTTCGGCAGGAAGTATGATCCGGAAGAGTTTTGGGAATTAAAGGAAGTCAATTCCGATGAGGGCGTACTGCTGGCCCCCGGTGATCTTTTCCTTGGCTGTTCCCGTGAATATTTCCGGATGCCGAAGGATGTCTGCGGGCAGGTCTATACAAAATCCAGTCTCGGACGTGTCTTCATCAACCACATGATGGCAGGCGTCATTGATGCCGGTTTTGAAGGTACGATCACGCTGGAGCTGCGAAACGAAGGAAAGCATAATGTGGTGATCCCTTATGGCGCCCGCGTGGTACAGATCCAATTCAGCTACCTGAATGACCAACCGGAGGCGGATTATTCCCAGCGGGTAAGCCGTTACATGGGGCAGATCCGTCCGGAACCATCCCGTCCGGAGAAAAAGTAGTTAATAGTTGGTAGTCAGCTCATAGCATTTAGCCGGATATACAAAAAGGACTGTCACATAGACAGCCCTTTTTTCATTATAAAACGAATTTATCAGTTATTACTTCATCAGGTTGTTGAGAAGGATCTCCTCCAGCTTTCCGGAAAGCTGAAGCGCTGCCAGTCCCTCATTCAGTTTTTGAACAAGTTCAACATTATCCGGGCATACGGCGATAGCATAGGGTTCATGGGAAATGATTTGACCCACTGTCATGATATCCGCATAGGAATCCACAAATTCCTTTGCAAGGAATTCATCGGAAAGAGCGGCATCGATCTCATCGTTTTCAAGTGCCGCAAAAAGATCAGCATAATTCTCGTAATGTTTTTGAGCAAGATTATATTTTTGAGCCAGATCTCTGCCGGCAATTTCCGCAGTTGTCCCGATTTTTGAACCGATAACATCTATATCCTCATCACTGATGTCTTTATAGTCATCGTTTTTCAAACGAATGAAAGCAGAGAGCTGTCCCATCAGATAGGGATCTGTAAAAGCAACCAATTCCGAACGGTTCTCATTTTTTGACAAAGCGGAGATAGCAGCGTCGACTTCGCAGGATGCTACACTTTCGAAGATATCTTCAAATTTCATCTCTACAAATTCAATTTCCAGATCCAGTTCTTCAGCCAACGCTTTTATAACATCCGCATCAATGCCGGAAAACTCTCCGTTTTCATCATAATATTTGAACGGTTTTGTGTCCGGATTAATGCCAACTTTGATGGGATCTGCTGTAGCACTCAGCACAGCGACAGATAAAATAAAGATAACAAATAAACAAATCAGGAATGTCTTCTTCATGTTGTTCATTTCTCCTTTTGTTTTACATATTATTAAATATTTTATCCTAAGAATTCATTTATAAGATACGTAATAAGGAAATTATGCATTTTTCTCAGGGCAGAGGATCATGCCCGAAAAAAGGGATCAGACCCGCTTAGCAAATCTGATCCCTTCCCATTCTATCTTATTTCTGATTTCTTATTATCCGTTACCGCTCTTCACGGAAGTATGGGAGACCCAGATGTTTCGGCGGCTGGTTCTCGACCTTGTGCTGCAGCGAGACAAATATCAGAACCGCAAGCGTCGCAACATAAGGCAGCATCTTGAAGATTTCCTGGGAACTGCGGGTCAGTCCCGGAATATAGAAGTACATC
>ONWK01000241.1 GCA_900321505.1 uncultured Eubacteriales bacterium | reverse complement strand
CAGTCCGTAAATAAACCATATCAGCAGGAATGCCATCCATATCACGGCTTCCCTTCTTCCGGGCAGCCTGATCTCTCCCCTGCATGTAACTACCGTTACCAGCGCAAGCACCACCACCGCAGCTCTGTAAAAGGTCCAGTTGAAGCCAAAGGTATTGATCTGTATTCCGATGTCGGGAAGCGCAGACGCAAGAAGAAGGACCGCAGCTATTATAAGCCGCAGCCTTACCGGCTGTCTCATCACGTATTCTTTGTTCTGCACTGTGTCCCGACAAATCATTTAAGTTCCTCTGCCGCCTTTCGGGCTCTGGCCGTCCAGAGATTATCCGGTATCGCCCGATATGCTTTTTCTCTTTTTTCCTCCAGCCACTCGGGATGTTCGGTTATGCTGCGGAGCATTTCCCGGATCACTCCGGTTTCACAGTCCACAGTCCAGCCGTAGCCTGTTTTTTCAACAAACTCCCCTATGGCAGTACCTGAGGATGCAAGTACCGGAAGCCCGTGGCACAGATATTCATACGCCTTTACCGGCTGTGCCATATTCCTGTATTCATCCGGTTCAAAAATAAGAGAACCAAGATCCGCCTTCCGGTAAAACTCATCCAGCTCATCATCATTCTTATGAACGATCGATATCCGGTCAGTAAGAAGCGGTTCAAAGCTTTCCTTTTTGTTCTCCCACTCATCCTCCCGGACACATAGTGTCAGCCTTACAGTTTCCAAATCAAATATTGCTTCCAGCAGTTTTTCAATACGATAGAAGCTCTGTATACCTCCGACATAGAATATCTCCAGAGGTTCTTCTTTAAAGTCACGCGCGGAATAATCTTTATGCACGGGATCGCCTGCCGGATCTCCTCCCGGAGGAAGAGGACAGAGTATCTGTCCATCCATGTCAAGATACTTTCCCATACCCTTATCCGGAATAAAAAGCCTGTTCAGAAGAGCTGCATATTTTTTCAGCTCAGACCGGTAAAAAAAGAGGGCCGTCTGATATTTCCAAAAAGAAAGAGATTCCCGGTAAACAGGGAATTTCCAGTATACATCCCCGTAAAAGATCCCCATGGGAATACCCTGCACCTTAAGATATCTGAAGAAACGGAAATCCATCCCGAAATGTCTGGGAAGGTGATCCGGATCCGACAGCTGAAGCGGTTCGGTATTGCATTCTCCGTACATGAAATCAAATGTGGTACCCGATGCGATCAGTCCCTTCAGCATCTTTATTCTTTTTTTCCTCTTATCGCTGTATCCCTGGATCAGAAAGACACTGTATCCAAGCTCCCTGAATGCCATCAGCATCTTTCTGGGGCGCAGCTGTCTGGCTCTGTTTCCGGTTTTGGAAAGCGGATACGGAAGATAAAATATACAGTTCTTTTTTTCCATGCTTTCAACTCCATACTTTCAGAAAACACTCGTAACTGTTCACGAAGAGCAGGAAAGAAGAAACTCCCCTCCTGCTCAGACTTGTTGTTATTAATGGTTACTCTTCCGTTGTCTGGTGACGATACCAGATATTAATATCTACATTTCCCTTGATGCCGTTGATCCTTCCGACATCCGAATACTGCCATACCTGATAGGGGATGCCAATGTCGTCACACTGGTTTCTCAGCCACCACTGAGCGCACCAGTGCATATAATCAAGCTGTGTGGTATCCAGGTCATCCTCACACCATGCCATACCGGCATAATACATCGCCCTGTAGCCTGCCTTCTCAACCGTCTCACAGAAGGCTTTCACTATATCCGTACGCTGCTGCCTGGTCAGATTATTATGACGTCCGCCGGACTTATGCTCCGTATCGATCACTATCGGAAGCTCCACGTTCAGTCCCTTTATGGCATTGATTGTGTATTCCGCCTCCTCGATCGCTTCCTCAACCGTTATGGCCTGTGTGAAGAAATATACTCCTACAGGAATGCCGGCATTTGTAGCGCCGATTACATTTGCAGCAAGCTTGCTGTCATCATAAAGTCCGCCGCTTTCCGAAAAACGTCCGCCGGCACGAACGATGGCAAAATCTACGCCGTCTGCGGCAACCGCCTCCCAGTCTATATCTCCGTTCCATGCGGAAACATCTATACCGAACCATGAGTCGGGATTATCATTTTCATCCATATGATATCTTCTGCCGTTAACCATGGCATAGCTGGTATCGTTGATTATTCCGGTATAATACTCATATACTCCTTCTTCCGACCATATTCCCTTTGCATTAAAGTAATAGTCGGTTCCCTTGATGTTAAGCTTTACAGATCTGTAGAAAACACCCTCTGCATCTGAGTAATACCAGTTTCCGTCATACTTCATCCAGCCCTTTGTTGTACGTACCTTACCTTTACTGTTGGCATAATACATCTTGGAATCCACATGAAAAAATCCACCGGAAAACATGACGCCGAATTCATCAAAATAGTATTTTACACCGCTGACCGTTACGAACTGATCTTTATATACTTTTCCCTTACCGTTAGTCCTGTACCAGTTATCCCCCTCTTTTATCCAGCCCGTAGCGATACTGAGTACACCGCTATTGTCGGCCTTGTAAGCATAACCGTCATCTCCGATCACCTGAGAATCCGTCACCATCTTTCCTTCGCTGTCGATGTAGTATTTCTTTCCCTTTGATGTTACTATCTTACACTGAACAAGAGCTCCGCCTTCCGAGAAATAATACCAGTCATCTCCGATCTGCCTCCAGCCCTGTTTAGTCCTTACCACACCGCCCGGAACAGCATAAAAGATACCGTTCTCAGTGTAAATGAAGGAATTCTTCATAAGAGAGCCGTCATCATCCATATAATATGTTTTACCCTGTGACTTTATAAAGGAATTCCTTGCAAATGTCACTCCGGTCTCAAGAAAATACCATTTCCCACCGTTCCAGAACCATCCCGGTTTAGTATAAAATGCTCCGCTTTTGGTCGCATAATACAGGGAAGTACCCGCCTGCACAAAGGTATTCTTTACCATGACTGCATCAGCTCCCAGGTAGTAATATCCTCCCTTAACGTGGATAACCTGATCCTGCAGCAGTTCAACGGTCTCTCCGGAATAGTACCATTTGCCATCATAGCTGATCCACCCGGAATCCTTAACAAAAGCCCCGTCTTCGCCCGCATAATAATATTTTCCTTCAAGCATGATCACACAGTTTCTGACCATTTTTCCGTCATCACCGATATAGTAATTCTGGTTCTTTGTCTGGACAGCGATCCCGGTACAGATCTTACCGTCAGCAGTGGTATAATACCAGTCCTCACCCACATCCAGCCATCCTGCCCTTGTGGAAAGAACGCCGTCTCCGTCTGCCCTGTAGCCATATCCGTCGATCACCACATTAGCCTTTTCAAGCAGTGTATGATCATCGAAGTAAAAATACTTCTTTCCGTCGATCTCAGTTATCGAACCCTCTTTCTGACCTGTTACTACTGGCGTATCCTTTTCGCCTTCATTTTCATGGAAACCTTCCTTCTCGGTACCATCTGCAGTACTATGAAATTCTGTCTTCTCCGGATCCTCTGCGCCTTCTGGCGCATCAGCATATACAGCTGTGCTGAAGCCCAATGTAAAAACGGCTGCTGCCCCCAGCAGGATCAGTTTCTTTCCCACAAATCTGCGTCTCATTCTTCATCCTTTCCTGATATAACATACTATCTGTAACTATTTAGCCCCTACGATTCCGACTGCTCCTAAAACCGGAATCTCATTTTCGCGACAGAAATATACTATCCTGTCTATCTTATTCAACCTTGACGAATGCATCTCCTCCACCAGGATCACTGCTTTGCCGGAGACAAGTTTTTCCACCGCATCCTTTTCTCCCGGGAAATTCTCCATCAATGCAAGATCAATACCTTCATTCTTCAGTTCGCCCAATACAGTCTCCAGGCCGGCTTTATCCGAAAGCTCCTTTGATGACACAAGAACAGCTTCGCTGATCTCCTGCTTCTCCAGAAGCCTTCTGATGACCGGTTTAAGATATGGGAACTCATCCGGTCCTTCCGCATCAGGATATTCCGCCTTCTGCAGAAAACCTGCCATGCCTTTTTTCCTTCTTTCAATTATGATCCCCAGCCTTTTCAGACCGTAGATACGTGAAAAATCCAGATCGGACATCAGGCGTCCCGAAAGCATATTGGCAAAGAACACAAGGATAATAAAAACTACTATTCCTGCGGCTCCGCCGAGGATCACCATCATAAGGACCTTTCTCTTTGAAGGCAGCTCCTCTTCCTCTGCAGCAGCTGAGTTCTTCTTTTTTGAGCCCTCCTGCACTACCACGGTAATGGTTTCCTTTTCAGTACCGTTTACCAGCATATTATAATATGCCTTCTGCATATTCCCGAACTTTTTTACCGCAGTATCTATTCTTGTCTGATCATCGGTGATCGCCGTTCTCTGGCTTTCCTGTGCGGAAATGAGCTCCTTATTTATAATACTTGCTTTTGAAGTTCCCATCAGTTCCAGATGATAACCGGGATACAGCTCTGCCAGCTTCTCTCCGTATCCGATGAACGCTTCCTTTATCGCATCGGTCAGGCCTTCTGTAAGCTCACTCTGATAGACTGTCATCTGCAGAATATCATCATACTCACCGCTGTCGCTTATGGAGATCATTTCAGAAAGCGTATACGGGCTTATCTCCAGCTTAAGCTTATCTGCCAGTTCCTTTTCCATCTCAAGCTGGTTTACATAAAGAACCAGTCCATGAATATATGATCTGTACACCGATGCGTCTGCCGGCTCCGGATGAAGCACCCGGAATTTCAGGTACAGGCACTGACAATCATATGGATCCATCTGCATATAAAGGGAAGTGGCTATGTAATCACGCCGGCTCTGCTTATCCTTATACCAGTAATAAGCATCCAGGACCTTCCCCATGGCCTCTTTGGTCATCTTCTCCTCACAGCTTTTTCTGGAATAATGGAGCTCCTGAACTACATCTTCAGCCAGAGCTTTTTCTTCCTCTTCTGTTTTGATCCGAAGCTCTTCTGCTTCCGCGATCTGCTTATCCACATTCTTATTATATGAAACAGTAAGACGCCATCCGGCCAAAGCACCCAATGCTGCAAAAATTATCAGAATATACCAGTACCGGGCAATATCTATCAGTATCTTCCTGAATCTTATACCGCGTCTGTCCATGATGATCTAATTTCCTTCCTCTGCTCATGGCATGACTGTGTCATCATTTTATAACTGCAACCAAAGTCTTTAGTAGTATACCGAAATCGTGCAGAAGTGTAAAGTCATTTATTTCCCGCAGGTTTACCTTCATCTTTTCAGGTAAAATATGCTTCATATACGCTTCGTCAACCGAAAGTCCCTTGTCCATAAGCTCTTTCAGCTGCTCATCCTCGTTCCTGTATTTAACGCTGGCCCCCGAAGTGACCCCGGCAGGAAGCAGCAGCGTTGCCTTCCATTCCTTTTTGTACTGATCAACATAATGAGGTACCTCAGGGCGGGTTCCCACAAAGGTCATATCTCCCGTCAGGATATTAAAAAGCTGTGGTATCTCATCAAGTCTTACACTTCTGATCTTCTTTCCTACTCCGGTGATCCTCGGATCTTTGCCTGCGGTAACCTGTGGGCCCGTACCCTCGGGCTGAACCTCCATAGTCCTGAATTTGCAGATCCTGAAGGTCTTTCCGTACTGCGTCACACGATCCTGTCTGAAGAATACAGGGCCCTTTGAATCAAGCTTTATCCAGACTGCCACCCCTGCCATCACGGGAATTGCGGGCAGCAGCAAAAAAAGAGAAGCCATAATGTCAAACCCCCGTTTCACGAGAAGGCTTCCCCTTTTTTTATACAGACTTCTGTAATATGGTTTCAGCTCCGGAAGCTTCATATCCTCCGGCAGCGAATTCCATGGTTTGATCATATCTTATCCCTCAATACCGTCAAATGTACCTGCCATATCAAGACTGGAGAATTCATTAAGCGGAAGACGTACCGGTATGCCTTCCTTACTGCTCTTATAAATGGCAAGCACAAGCTCCAGGGCATTCCGTCCCGCAACCGCATCCACATAGGGCTGCCTTTTTTCATGTATGGCATCTATCACATCCCGGAACAGACTTGTATGTCCGTTGCCGTAGACGTTGCTTGTTGCTTCCTTAAGTCCCTGATTACCCTTATCCTCCGGATCCTCATCTGCGAAATCCCAGACATCTATATTATTTGTTGAGGTTCCGCCGATCTTGACAGTACCCTTCTCTCCGAAAATGTACAGTGTTTCCTCAAGATTTTTAGGATAGACATTTACAGTTCCTTCGATCGTGGCTATGGCGCCGTTCTTAAAGCGGACAACCGCCATTCCCACATCCTCCGCCTCAAGGTACGGATGCATTACCTGCCGTGTCCGGCCGTATACCTCCTCTACCTCATCTCCAAAGGTCCATCTGAGAAGATCGATACCGTGGATGCACTGGTTCATCAGCGTTCCGCCATCCTCTGCCCAGGTTCCCCTCCAGGATGCCTGCTCGTAGTATCCTTTGTTCCTGTTCCAGCGTACATGAACGGATCCGTGAGACAGCTTTCCGAACCTGCCCGCCTCGAGAGCTCTCCGCATCTTCTGTACCGCAACATTAAAACGGTTCTGATGGCATGCGGAAACAACCACACCCTTTTCACGTGACCTCCGTATGATCTCATCCGCATCCTGTATGGACATGGCCATGGGTTTTTCAATGATCACCGGTATTCCTCTGTCGATCGCGGCCAGGGCTATACGTGCATGGGAACCGCTTTCCGTGGCTATACTGACAAGCTCCGGCTTCTCCTTATCAAGAAGTTCGGTATAATCCGTATATCTTCTGATTCCCGTATCCTTTTCCAGTCCGTGCTTTGAAAGGACCTCCTCCATCCGCTCAGGAAGAAGATCACATACCGCAGCTATCTCCAGTTCATTTCTAACGGCCGCAGCTATATGGTTTGTTGATATCCGGCCGCAGCCGATCAGCGCATAACGCATATCCCGTCCCCTTTTCCTCTACAGAACCTCGATATTATCTCTCGGTACTATGTCCTTCATAACATTTTTAGTATCAAATACAGCTTTGGCATGCTTCTGTACCATAGCATAGTCCACATTGTGATGTGCCGCAGTGACCATTACCAGATCAAACGCCTCAACGACCTCCGGCGTAAGCTCCGGAAGAGACCTGTCACTGACTCCGTACATATTCTTAAACTCCGGAACCCAGGGGTCATAATATGAAACCTCCGCTCCGACCTTCAGCAGCTCACGATACACGCGGATTGCCGGACTTTCCCTGTAATCATCGATATCATTTTTATATGATACTCCCAGCAGAAGCACCTTTGCTCCGTTGATAGCCTTTTTCTCCCGGTTCAGTATATGCATCGCACGTTCAACGCAGTACTCGGGCTGGCTGTCATTTATCACCATACTGTTCTCTATGAGTGTCGTATGGAAGCCGTATTCCCTGGCCTTCCAGGTAAGATAATAGGGATCCAGCGGGATGCAGTGTCCGCCGAGTCCCGGTCCCGGATAAAAGGCCTGGAAACCGTAAGGCTTGGTCTTTGCGGCATCTATGACCTCCCATACGGAAATGCCCATTTCATGGCAGAGCCGTCCGATCTCATTGATAAGACCGATATTGATATTCCTGTAGGTATTCTCGAGTATCTTCTCCATTTCCGCTACTGCGGGAGAGGATACCGTGAATACATCACCATCCAGGACTGCACGGTACATGGCTGAAATGACCTCGCCGCCGTCCTCCGATATGGCTCCCACAACCTTGGGCGTGTTCTTTGTCTTGTAAATCAGATTACCCGGATCCACACGTTCGGGACTGAAGCCAAGATAGAAATCCTCTCCGCACTTAAGCCCGCTGCCTTCTTCCAGCAAAGGCTTTATAAGCTCCTCGGTCGTACCGGGATAGGTTGTCGACTCCAGTACCACCATGGTACCCTTTGTCAGATACTTTGAGATCGCGATGGTCGAATCCCTGACATAACTGATGTCCGGCTCCTGATGGCTGTCCAGGGGAGTGGGGACACAGATGGCTATGAAATCCACATTCCTGATAAACCCGAAATCCGAGGTGGCTCTGAGCTTTCCTTTTTTTACCAGCTCCGCCAGATCGGAATCCACCACATCTCCTATATAATTATGCCCAGCATTTACCATCTCAACCTTGGATGCCTGAACATCAAAGCCTATGGTGGTAAAGCCTGCCTTAGCCTTTTCTACAGCAAGGGGAAGGCCCACATATCCGAGGCCCACGACACCTGCAACAAGAGTCCGATCCTCTATCTTTTTTAATAGTTCTTCCTTCATTGTTTTCTCCTTTAAACAGCTCCGCAAACTGCGCGGCAAGCTTTTCGTAAGTATATTTTTCAACTGCTGCCCTGTGTCCGTTCTCTCCGAACTTCTTCAGCTCCCTTGCAGGGATCTTCTCCCAGGCAGCTATGTCCTCATCCGCCTTATCCGGCGCACCGGAAGGGACCATGATCCCGCAGTTGTTTTTCAGTATCAGATTGTCAGGTGTTGTTATCGCACATAATATCGGCTTTCCCGCCATCATTGAATCAAATATCTTGTTCATACACAGACCGAAGCGGTAAAGCGTTGAATCCTTAGCTCCCACATAAGTGCAGCTGAACCATTTCGTCAGTGAGGGCACCTGCTGCTTTTTTATCTTCGGAAGGAAATAAACCTCTTTAAGACCCATTTCCTCTGCCTTTTTCTGAAGCTTCTCCTTCTCTACGCCGTCTCCGACCAGAACATATGAGGCTCTTCCCTTTCTCTTCGCTGAAAGCGCCGCTGTTTCCAGCAGATTATCCAGGGCATTAGAAAGAGCATGCCCGCCGAAATAACCGACTATAAATCTCCTTCTTCTCTTCAGCCTGCTGAGCAGCTCTTCATGCTCCGGGGGAAGGGGCTCCGGCGATTCCCATTCCTCAGGCAATATGCCGTTTGGAATATAGGTGAAATGTCCCGGCTTAAGGCCATGCTGCTGCATGTATTTTTCAGCCAGAGGCAGAAGAGACACAACCTCATCACTGTTTTTATATGCTGAATTCTCCCCGATCTGCATGGCCACACAGAATGGATGCCATTTCGACATCCCTCCCATCTCAATGAGAGTTGCCGGCCACATATCATGAACCTCATGTATAAGGCATGACCCGGGGGAGAACCTCCTTAACCTCTGTCCCGCATAGGTGTCCAGCGGATAGGTGGAGGATGCTATGATAACATCCGGTTTAAATCTTCTTGCTATCCTCTTTGCATACAGCCACAGCTTTCCGGCAAACTGCCCCATGGTAAGGGCCCTTGCCGCACCGTTACCGTTGTACGTTCCTGTATGGATCCAGTGATATTTGATCCCGTCAATAATCTCCTTCTGCAGATCCCCTCTGATCTCGGGATTCTTTATTCTAAGATGCGAGAAATCCGCAGCTATGATATGGACATTATAGCCCATCTTAACCCATTCCCGGGCCATATAATACGGCCGGAATTCCATCCCCATTTCAGGCGAACCTGCATAATGCTCGATCATCAGGATCTTCTTCATGTTCCATCATCCTTTTGTTTTTCAGCTTTTTGTTTTTCGGCTTTTCTGTTTTGCCCGAGAAGACGGCTTCTAAAGGTTCTGACAGCGATACGGTCAACAACTGCCGCAACCGGGATACAGCTGAGGATAGCCAGTACAAATACCGCCGCTGATTTCCAGAATATCTCCGGCGTAACGGTAAGTCCGGCATATTCCAAATACCAGTATTCGTTCCCGAGTTTGTCATAGGTTCCGAGCATATCCTCGAACAGCATTCCGAAAAAGCAATGCCAGATCAGTATAGTAAGTGAATGCTGTCCAAACCAGCGCATCCGTCTTGAAAGATACCTGTTCATCGACATAAACCTTGCAAGGCCGTAGAATGCCGGAAATGCGACCAGCAGCTGCAGAACTACAAGAGGTATATCCAGCCACCCTCTGGTACCGAAAACACTGACATAATAGCATTCGTTACCTCCGAAAAGATAAAGTCCGAAATGGGCCGCAAAAAAAACTATGGTATATATTATTGTTTTGGGTACGGATATCTTTCTCAGCCATTCAATGATCCCGAGTTCCTTTATCTTCACACCGATCAGCATGAAAACTGTATAAACCGGAATTACGCCCAGACACCAGGGCAGGGGCTCAACAAAAAGATACAGAGGAATCTGTACAGCCATAAGTCCCAGCACTACAGCCAGCCAGACCTTCGTGCTCCTGCCGGATACCAGCTTTGCAAGCGGATAAAAAAGCAGAAGCGTCCATGCCAGCGCCCATATGTACCATACCGGTGAAAGATTAAAGAACAGTATACCGCCCTCTCCCCATCTGGGGGATATATTCATCGTTATCTCGGGTCTTAGGAAGGTTACAGCCGCATCATGAAGGATATCCCTGGCAGTATAACCATGGACAAACTTGCAATAGATCCCGCCGATACCGAGCATTACCAGTTCTCCGAGGAATACCGGAAGGATAAGTCCCAGCAGCCTTCGCCTGTAATTCTCGATCACGGTTTTACCCGGCTTAAAGACATAGCCTGATATCATAAAATAAAGCGCGATAAGAGCCCATCCAAGGGACATTATCATTTTATCCGGAATCCCGTCCATTGGTCTGTATACCAGGTGATATACGGCAATAATCAGTATGCCGAAACCTTTGATAATATCAAGTTCGTCAACCCGGTTCTTTTTTTCCAACTTTCTGCTCCACCATTTTATACATCTTTTTCCTGCCCTGCTCCGAAATAATCAAAACAAAGCATCGTAATATCGTCAAACTGAGTAGCATCACCTACAAAATCGTCGATATCCTTTCTAACATGCTCAAGAAGCTTCTGAGGTGATGCTTCGGGAAGTTCATTTAAAGCCTTCAGCATTCTTTCTTCACCGTAAAGCTCACAGTCATTATCCGTAGCCTCGGGAACACCATCCGTGTATACATATATCCTGTCACCGGGTTTTAAACTGAAGCCATGCTCACGGATAGTTATTCCATCCATTGTTGCAAGTGCCATGGAATGCTTATATTTAACGGCTTCATACTCTCCTCCTGCCTTACGCAGCACAGGGTGTTCGTGTCCCGCATTGGAGGCCATCCCTTCGCCTGTTGATATGCATATTATCGCCATCCATACCGTAACAAAGTAATCTGTGTCATTCTCGGCACAAAGCTCCTCATTTACATCCGACAGGATCTGCCCCGGTGTACCTCCCATCATGGCCCGGTTCCTTATCCTGGTCTTGGAATTTGCCATAAAGAGCGCCGCAGGTATTCCCTTACCGGACACATCCGCTATTACAAGTGCCAGATGATCATGATCTATAAAGAAATAATCATAGAAATCTCCACCGACCTCCTTGGCCGGATCCATGATGGCGTAGAGATCGAATTCATTTCTGTCAGGAAAGGCAGGAAACTTTCTGGGAAGCATGCTTGCCTGGATCGATGTTGCAACTCTCAGCTCAGCCTCGATCCTCTCACGCTCAGCCTCGATCCTCTCACGTTCAGCAGTTATGGTCTGTATCTCATCGAGATACTGGTCTATGGAAACGACCATGTCGGAAATGTCTGCTGAAAGAGCGCCGATCTCATTCTTCAGCCGGATCTTTCCCAGGTCCCTGAGCACCGCTTTACTGTCCTTAGTATCTATATATCGTCTCACATTACGCTGTACTCTCTCGATGGGTCTGAGCGTCAGGAAAAATACGAGAACAAGACTTATAAGCGCCAGAGTTACCTGCAGCATGATAAAACTGATCATATTGCTGAAAACCTGACCTTCTGTCTCCTTCATAACTTCGGACAGATCATAGGCAAGTCCTACCATTACGTGCATATTATCCTTTATGTCTTCGATATATACATATCTGTCCACATAATTACCGCTTTGGGCAAGATGTCCGTTACGCGACACAGCCAGCTGCATATTAAGCTTCTGGGCAGGTGTACTGGTTGCCTTTACGCCAAGCACATAGGCATCACCGTAGTTGGTACCGCGCTTTTGATCCTTCTTTGCACCGCTGAGAAGAAATGTTCCGCTTTCATAATTCTTCTCCATAACGATAATATAAATATATACAGGGCCGTAGGTCTCCTTCATCTGATTCAGATGCCTCAGAAGCCATGAATAGACTACCTCCGCATATCTCTTCTGATCCTCTGACGAGAGTGCATCCACCTCTTCGGGCTGCGCATCGGCTATGACCAGCCAGCTGTTGCGCATCGAAATATCCCTTGCCTTACTGGCAGTTATTTCTCCGGTTTCATACTCAACATCCAGTTCATCAGCGTGATCATACCAGTACTCCAGCAGCCATTTGTAAGAAGGATACTCCTTCAGCTCTGTTATTACCTCCTGAGCTATGGCATCCCCCAGCTCCTCCCGCTGGGTTCTCACCCTGTCCTCAGCAGAATGCCGGAGCGTAAAGTACGACAGCACCGCCGTAAGGATTATGGCAATCAGAAAGAAAATCGTAACCTCTCCCACAACACTGAAACGGGTCCGATCCTCAGACTTATACTTTTTCAGTATTAACTTATCCTTCAGACTGTCTTTCACTGCCACTACTCCCCGCGGTTTTCTTTTTCCATAAAAACCTACCGGTCAGTACATATTCCGTTTTCCGTAAATCTGTATATTTCTCCGTCAATATTTACCTTTCCGGTAACCATGTCGCCGCCGTCACGGAAATAGTACCATTTTCCGAAAATCTTCTTCCAGCCTGTGGCCATCGCACCGCT
>ONWK01000228.1 GCA_900321505.1 uncultured Eubacteriales bacterium | reverse complement strand
CGTACCTGTCAGCTCCGGTGCAATGGCCTTCTCATAGTCGCCGCCCTCTACACTGTTCATAATGACAGGATACATGTCATCCTGTGACAGAAGCCACGACATATAGGTGCTCTGATAATGTGTTTCAAGAATAGCAGAAGCCTGACCTACTACGGTAACTGCATTGCGGACCTGTCCGGTCATGTCAAATTCATCTTCGTCGGAGTAGAAGAGCAGACCTGCTGCAATATTTCTCAGAGTAGCCGAATATTTAACAAGGGTATTCACATATGCACGGTACTGATCAGCTATCAGACCGGTAGAGGGAATGGCCCCTGAGGTAAATAAGCTGTTCAGAGCGGCTGTTAATGCGCCGCCGATCATAGCGTCTGCCGCTTCTCCAACGGAGGTGAAGGTTACTTCGGAACCATCCGGTCCGGTTCCCTTCATCAGCATCGGAAGCAGCGCTTCGGCAAGTGCCAGAACATTTTTGGCGCCATTATCTGCGATTGCGTCCATGACCTGCGGATAGTTCGTTCCTACGCCCATACCGAGCATTACATAGATTGTGGCACGGGAGCTCTTTCCGGATTCTTTCGTTGCCGTTTTCGCATCAGCACCATCGGTACCATATGCACCTGAACGCAGCATGCTGTAAACAGTCGATCCCGCAGCGCGAATTTCTTCTTCCGTTCCTGTGCCGATGGCTTTGGCTATAACTTCCGACAAAGCGTTATGGAGAAGTCCCGCGAGCTTGGTCTTATGGATGTAACCGATCACCGTATAAGGATCTTGCGGATCAAACTGCTGCTCTGTATTATCTGCATAATATTTGCAGACATAATACAGAAAATCATCGATCGTAAAGGTGGCCGGATCTATTGTTTCTCCGGAGAGATTCTGGAATGCCCAGGTTACAACGATACGAACAGCTTCCGCATCGGTAAGATTGACATTTTTCTGCTTGCTGAACCAGTCCTTCACATAACTGATATAAGTGAATGCGCCTGCTTTGATGAGCGCTTCCTTATTCGCGGTCAGCACGTTTACCAGTTTGCTTTTCAGTGACCCGAAAAGACCTGCTGCCGCAGAAAGGACCTCCTGACTGTGCCCATCCACGTAGCTTGCCTGATCACCGATGAATTCGTGCATTCCATCCACCCGGCTCCGGAACACATCTTTCTGGGATGCGGGCGTTTTCACGCTTGTGTCCTCCACTATAGTAAGGGAGTTCAGGTCAAATGTCATCCATTTGAAATTTTCCGGGCCGCCGTATTTCCGATAAGCATCAGCCGTCTCGGATCCGAACAGAAGCTCCATATAATACAGAAGGCTTTTCTGATCCCGGATGTACTGCTGCTCCTCGTTTGTACCGAAGGTGGTAAAATTCCATTTATGGGAAGGGAGCAGGGTGATCACATCCTCGGACGGAGCCACATTATGAATGCCTTTGAAATTCTCCGAACCGGGATTCAGGACCGTGCCGCTGTCGCTCTTTGCATATGTGTATGCTTCGCCGGGTGTATCATTTGCATACAGCGCATCTGTCCTGGCAGCCGCTACACTCAGCAGTTCCCCTTTGGTGGCTTTTCCTTCCGCCACGGTATTCGGCGTTGCAAATGTATAGGCGTAGATATCCTCGGGGTCAACGCTCAGTTCCGGGATATACTCACCATCATCTTCAGCAAAATAAGCCGCAATAAGATTCGCAACTCCGCCGAAGCGGCTGTGTCCGGTGATCCAGAGTTTCACTCTTCCGGAAATGTCATAGTCAGAAACGTATTTTTTCAGGAACCGGAGCGCCTCGTCTCTTGCAGCCATAAAGCCTTCATGGAGACCTCCCTTACCGATGGTAAAATTCCCGGCCCATTCCATATCATAAATACTGTCCGTCACTGCCAGGCCGATCAGAACGGTTTCTTCTCCATTCTCCTGAATGATTTTATGTCCGGCCAGTATTTCAATGGAATTCGGACGGTCCTCATCCATGTTGAAATATCCGTTTCCCTGTACATCCTCGAATCCAATGGCCGCGTATACTGCCTTGGCCGTATCTGCCCTGCCGGCTCCCTCAACCTGCAGTATGGACAGGGTTGCAAGATGCGGATCATATGTGTAGGAAGACCCGGCAAACCACGCATCATTATACGCAAACGTAAAATCGTGTCCCGGCAGGCTGGCTGTCCGGATACCGGACGCAGCTGTGTCTCTTTCCGCAGCATAACCCCGGATCGCGGTTATGTTTACCGAAGCAAGGAAAAACACCATTGCAACGATCAGGCACAATGCTTTTTTCAGATGCAGTTTTTCCAAGGCCCTGTTCTTCTTTTTCACCATTCGTTTTTACTCCTTTCCAGTTAACCCATCTTTTCGCATGACTGTCTCCGTCTGGGGGAGATATGAAAAAGATATTTTTATCCATTCTATCTATTAGAATACCCTTTTTTCACGGTATTTTCAATAACACTTTCAATGACAGAGTATTCTAAGCATCAAAAGTCATATACCTCTGGTTACTATTCACGGGTTAACCGATAGCCATTTAAAGGCACTCCTTTGGGGTGCTTTTTTATCCGCTCTCAGCAAGAAGACCCCCTCCTCTAAGGTGGGGGATGAATTGCGCACAAGTTCGCTGAGTTTTCACATGACAATT
>ONWK01000240.1 GCA_900321505.1 uncultured Eubacteriales bacterium | reverse complement strand
GTCCACTTGCCGCTGTTTGCTTCGGCCGCATATGCGCTTCCTGCCATACCGGCGGTAAGCATGCCGGCAGTGAGTACTGTACAGAGCAGTTTTCTTCCTTTTCTCATAGATACATACCCTCCTTAAAACATTATAGACAAGTGCAGATCTGTCATATAAGTATAATACTATTTTTACCGTTTTTATTGCAAGTTTTCTTTCGCCGGGGCGGGGCATAACCGTCCCCGGCCGTTCAGCATCACCGGTTCCGGACCAGATATCCGTTTTGGTCAAAGTAATACCATTTTCCATCGATCTTCTGCTTTCCCATCTTTGCATACCAGTCGGAGGTTTTGTACATCCACCTGTCTCCGTACTTTTTCCACTCAGCCTTCTTCTTATAGGACCAGGAGCCGTTTTTCCCCAGCCAGCAGCCGTCAACCCATTCATTTGATGCCATGTAGCCTTCGGGATCGAAGTAATACCATTTACCGTCCACCTTCTGCCAGCGGCTTACCGGGTACCAGCCTGCCGTATCCTCCAGCCACCAGCCTTTCTTATTCTTCTTCCATGACATTTTCGGCAGATAGGTTTGGGAACCGTCACTGTTGTACCAGAGGCCGTCTACCCACTCTTTTTTATAAATATAAATGGGCACGTTCCTGGTGCTGGAATACTCCTTACCGTTCAGACTGACCTTCGCGGTATAGACTTTCCGTCCGGGAGCGCTGAGGGTTGCCTCTTTTGCCACCCTGCTTTCTATCTCCGCCGTCACCGTCTTCTTATGACTGCTGTCGTCAGCGCAGATAAATACAGCGCTGGCCGCGGCAACGCCCTTCCATTCCCAGGACAGCTTCTCATAACGGTGTCCGACCCAATCCGGGTCTATCCCCGAAGCAACGAGCGCGGAGATCACATTATCATACGCCCTGGCCAGAGCCTTAGCCACATCATATACGGCATACGGATCCTTTGTATTAACATTTTTTGCCCGATCATAGGCATTCAGCATCAGCTGGACCTTGCCTTCAGGCTTTGCGAGATACATGGAGTAATCGATGGAATATACCTTATCCATCAGTTCCTCAAGGAAGCCCTCGAGCTCCGCATCCGGAAGCGCCGGCGTTCTTTCCGGCATTCTTCGGATACTTTCCCCCGCCTGCTGCTCGTAAGCATAGGCGATCTTCATCAGGTTTTCTTCCTGTCCGAATCCGGAAAAAACAGAAAGGCCGAGAGGCATTTCCGAAGTATACTCTCCGTCTGCATCCGAGAATCCCATAGGCATCGAGATCTCCGGAAGTCCCATAGCCGGCGCGAACACATACTGGTAACCGGCATAGTTGACATTCCAATTTGACTCATATACCGGAAGATCGGGAACCTCATCAAAATAAGTCAGATACATTACCGCATCTATATCATTTTTCTCCAATACTTCCATTACATACGCCCGGCCGTCCAGAGCAGTCTGCCATGTCTCCGTCCGCATAAAAGAATTGATCTCCTTTGTATACGGGTTTTCGGTTTTTCCAAATGAGCCCGCCAGCACAGAGGGATCATCGGCATATGCATCCAGGTAACTGTAAGAGACATCCTTTCCCGAAGATATGATATCCTTCATGGTCTTACATGGTGCATTTTTCCCTTTTCCATGGAGAAATTTATTAAGATCGTACTCCATGGTATTATCCGATGCCCCGGTATAATATTTATAACACTCCTCAGAGGGCAGTTTTTTCGAAAGATCCACAAACTCGGCGCCGGCCTTACTGAGATTTGCAAGAGTCCTCTTAAGCATGGCATCTACCTTCTCATCCGGATGATGCATGACGATATTATCATCCTCTTCGGTGTTACCATCTTCCGTCCCGTCATTTCCGTCATCTGTAAATTCAGGATATGAAAATGAGTATTCCAGGTATCCTATCCTCATCCCCTTCAGCGAGTCCACGGAAAGGCTGTCAGAATAGCCATTGCCAACCAGCTTATCCGCATCGACCTCCACGGTAAAATCATCAGCCGGGTCTGTTCCCGCAATGGTTTCCAGGAGCAGCGCCATATCCTCCGCCGTTCTTGCAATGGGTCCGGTGGTATCCCTGCTCGCCGCAAGGGGAACTACTCCGCTGATGGATGTGAGGCCCTTGGAAGGCCGGATCCCGTACAGATCGGAAAAGGAAGCAGGATTCCGTATGGATCCGCCGGTATCCGTTCCCAGACCTGCTGCGGCAAAGTTACAGGTCACCGCTACCGCTGTTCCTCCCGAGGAGCCTGCAGGAGTCTTGCTCCCATCGTAGGCATTATGAACCGTCCCCCCAAGAGTGGACTTCGAATCGACCGCACTGTAAGCAAACTCAGACATGTTCGCCTGGGCAAGGATCACTGCGCCGGCCTCCTTCAGTTTCTTTACCGCAAAAGAATCCTCACTTGCGATCATGGTTGCCAGTGCATTTGAGCCGGCCGACGTTGCCATACCTGCCACATCATAATTTGCCTTGACCACAACGGGAATACCATGCAGGGGTCCGCGGACTTTTCCGTTCCCGCGTTCCTTATCCAGGGCTTCCGCATCCTTAAGCGCACCCGGATTGATAGTGATTATAGAATTCAGCTTCAACTTCTCATCGTAAGCCCTGATCCTGTCGATATACATTTGCGAGAGGCGCACGGAGGTCACATTTCCGGCCGTCATCTCTCTCTGCAGATCCGCGATCGTCGCATCCATGAGATCGATGGTCGTGAAGAGATCCTCCAGCTGCTGCGTCATCGACTCTTCACTTTCCGTTGTCTTTGCATATACTCCCGTATCCGGAGCTGCCTCCATCACACTGAATGCCATGGCAAAAGAAATCAGAACCACAGAAGCTTTTCTGATAAATCTTCTCATATGCATGTCCCCCTCTCCATATAAGGCACCCTGTTCCTGCTCCCTGCTTTTTTTGCATCTGTTATCCCAAATTATAATAAAACTGCATACGCCCGTCAACAATACGAGGCTGTGTATGGCAGATATTGCCTGACAGCCGTGCAGTCACGGTACCTGCCTGAAGGCCATATAGTGCATATTAGAAAAAGGGGGCGGACCCCTTCGGGATCCGTCCCCTTTTATCGCTTTTGCCAAGCTTTCTTCCGAGCAAGCATATTATGATGCTGGGGTCAAAAGGTATTTTGCCCCCAGCATCATTATATACTTGTAATGATCAAATTGTGTACCGTTTCATGCTTATCCCATACATCTCACAGATCCACATTTGCCTCCCGGCTGTGTTTCTCGATATACTCTCTTCGCGGACCGACTTCATTCCCCATCAGGGTATGGGTCAGTGATGTTGCCTCCGCTATACTGTCAATGGACACCTGCTTCAGCAGCCGGTTTTCCGCATCCATGGTTGTCTCGAAGAGCTGATCCGC
>ONWK01000239.1 GCA_900321505.1 uncultured Eubacteriales bacterium | reverse complement strand
GGTGGTGGAACCGGAGGATGTGAGAACGAAGGGGATGAAATCGGATGACGGGATCTTTGAACTGTCAGGCCTGAACAAAAGAACAAGATATGATCTGTACGCGGTAGTGGAAGATATGGCGGGAAACCTGTCGGAGATCAGGAACGGAACGATGACAACTGCCGGAGAAGCAGAGGCGTCGGCAGTGAGGCCGAGTTCGGATACTTCCAGTAATCCGGGAAGTACCAGTAATGTAACTAAACGTACCGACGGGGTTACCCTGGAAGATCCGGAGGTTATAGAAACGGTTCCCGAGAGGACACCATACCTTGTAAGCTCCGAGAAAAAAGAGTTTTCGGATCTGATTAAGATCGCGGGGTGGGATAATATCAAGACTGTCGTGGCAAAGTCCGCCGAGCCTGCGGATATATACATCGACATGAACGGCGGAGGCGTCGTGCCGGGCGATGTGCTGGCAGATGTGGCAGGACGGAGGATCACATATCATTTCATAATGGATGATGTTTTTACCTGGGTGATAAAGGGGCGCGATCTCCAGACTGCACCCATGAGTACGGATCTCAGGGTAAGCCGGGGATACAGCAATATCCCCGCAAAGCTTATTAATGAACTGGCCGGGGTCTATCCCCGGGAGGAGTTTACCATCGAGCATGACGGAGCTTTCGGGTTTAAAACGGTACTTGACATAGACCTGGGAACCGCGAATCAGGGGAAAAATGCCCATCTCTATTACTATAACGAGAAAGATTATCGTCTTGAGACTTTGCAGACTGTGGTTGTAGATGAACGGGGAAAGGCATCCTTTACCATATCGGATGAATCCGATCTGGTGGTGATCGTAGGCCCGGTCACCGAAACGGAGAAACCGGCTGATGTTCCGGAAGAACAGGAAAGCACTGATGATAACGCTGCCGATACAATTATAAATACCAGAAAAAGCTCAGGTACAGTCTGGATCATAGTGGTATCCGTTATCGCGGTCCTGCTTTTTGTATTCATTTTGATCTTCCCGAGGGAGCGGTCGAAGGAAGATGACACGAATGAAGGGGATAAGCCCGAAAAATAAAGGGAAAAGCGCATGACTATAATCGCTATCGATGATGAAAAACTTGCCCTTGAGGGGATAGTTACGGAGATCGCACTTGCGGCGCCGGAGGCCGAAGTCCATGGTTTCAGGAACGGGGCTGAGGCTTTGGAGTTCTGCAGGGAAAGGGGCAGTCTGGACGTGGCATTCTGTGATATTGAGATGAAGCGGATGAACGGACTGACTCTCGGAGAAGAACTGTTAAAGCTTTTCCCGAAGCTTAATCTGATCTATACAACAGGTTTTTCCGAATATGCGGTGGAAGCCATCGGTATGCGCTGCAGCGGATATGTACTGAAGCCCATAAGCGCTGACAAGATCAGGCATGAGCTTGATAATCTGAGGTATCCTCCGGAGAATGGCGGGACGGTCAGACTGTATGCGAAAACCTTTGGCAAGTTTGAAGTGTTTGTAAACGGACGTCCGCTTCAGTTCCATTATCAGAAGACGAAAGAACTGCTGGCCCTGCTCATCGACAGGAGAGGAGTTATGTGCAGCAATTCCGAGATCATAGAAACGCTTTGGGAAGATTATGACTTTGAGAGCTCACATGTGTCATATCTGAAAAATATCCGGAGGGACCTTATCTCGGTACTGGAGGAGGCCGGCTGTGAGGATTGTATCATCAGGAACCGCGGTGAACTGGGGATACTGAAGGATAAGATCGACTGCGATCTGTATGATTATCTTGATAACCGCGGGATGGAAGGATCCGATCTGCTTTTCAGGGGGGAGTATATGTCCCAGTACTCCTGGGGAGAATATCAGATAGCTTCGATCATGAGGGGAGGGGTGGATATGGATGGAGATTAATCCGTATTATTCTTCATTCGAGTTTTGGGAGGGAATATTTCTTCTTCTCTCTGCCCTGATCCTGTTTCTTTCAGGTGAGAAGGGCAGCTGCGGGAGGTCTGCCGCATGGCCGGTGCTTGCATCGGGCGTTATGCTCTTTGCGGATTCCTTCGCATACGGCTTTCGCGGTGCGGACGGTGCTCCCGCGTATGTTATCCTTAGAGTGAGCAATTTTATCGCAATGCTGGCAAGCTGTTGGATCGCGGGGCTTTTTTTCCTCTTTCTTTACCGGTTCCTTCCGGAAAAGAGAAGGGTAAAGTACATGGAATGGTGGAGACCGGCGGTACTGCTTGTCTGCGGTATTGATACGATCATGCTGATCGTCTCCCAGTTTACCGGGATCCTTTATTACATCGATGAAGATAATCTGTATCACAGAGGTAACTTTATGGGACTGGCCATGGTCCTGCAGATACTGCTGCTGGTATCGTACCTGGGTCTGTCAGTCAGGGAGAAGATCGCATTTCCGGCAATGATCACGGGAGGAGCGCTGATCGCGCTTTCCGTCCAGACCCTGGTCTATGGATTCCCGGCATTAAATATTGTTTGCGGGATATTGGGAATCGTTCTTTTTGTCTGGGCAATGGTGCAGGAAAAAAAGAAATCGGAAGGAAAGGCCGCCCAGATCATAGAAAAAGAGGAAACCATAGGGGAGATGCAGACCCGTATCGCGTTGTCGCAGATAAAGCCGCATTTCCTGTACAATACCCTGAATTCCATTTATGTACTCTGCGGAAGGGATGTGAATGAAGCCAGGAATGCGGTTACTCTTCTCTCGGATTATCTGAGAGGCAACATGTCTTCCATAGACAGCCGGCTTCCGATCCCCTTTTCCAAGGAGATCGAGATGGTCGAGAACTATCTGGCTATCGAGAAGATCCGTTTTCCAGAAGAACTGAACTATACCATTGTGACTCCGGTCACAAAATTCTCTGTTCCGGCGCTTACGATCCAGCCGCTTGTTGAAAATGCGGTGCGTCACGGCATAAAGCCCATGGATTCGGGAGGTATAATAACCATAACGACAAGAGAGACGGAACAGGCGTATATAGTATCGATAATGGATAACGGCGTCGGATTTGATCCGGAAAATATGGACCCGCAGGAGGGAAATACAGATCACATCGGAATAAGGAATGTAAGGGAAAGGCTTAAAAGATTAAGCGGAGGAGAGCTTATAATCAGGTCGGAGCCGGGGCATGGGACCGAGGCGGTTTTACGGATCCCAAAGTAAAACGGGAATAAAAACCGAGTGTCTTTTCTGTGTCCATCGCTTTGATATAATGAACATGGGGTTTAATATTTTTTATCAGAATTGCAGAGGGTGACATGAACAATAATAAACTATATCCTTTTGAAAGAAACAGATATTATCCGGGAAAGATGCTGACATCGGCAGACTTTCAGGC
>ONWK01000392.1 GCA_900321505.1 uncultured Eubacteriales bacterium | reverse complement strand
CCGTGAAAATGCCGGAAGGCTTTTGCAAAGCTGTCAGGAGAATCATAACCGTACTTCAGGGCGATGTCGATCACCTTACGATCGGAGCAGGAGAGTTCCTGTGCCGCCAGCGTCATACGACGGGCGCGGATGTATTCTCCGACGGTCATGCCGCACATGGCACCGAAGATACGCTGATAATAGAACGAAGAAAGAGCAGCTTCATTTGCAATCTTCCTAATATCCAGATCCTCTGTCAGATTTTGCTCAATATAATCAATGGAAGCCTGAAAACCATCGATCCAGTCTTTCATAACGGTCACCTCGTTCCGCTTATGTTTATTAATTCACATCAGGGCATTTTTATCCCGACTTTTTCTGCACTCTTTGTCGGGTTCATCAAGTTTATATTTTTTTTATACTAAACCTTATTCTAAAAGTCAATTGACGGTTGATATCTCATGGGGTGCTATGCTTGAAAAATGTTTTTTCTGTTGTAGTACTGATGTAGAGGCATTGATGAAAAAGGATCTTTTGAAGACTAACAAAATACCCCAAACGGGGGAAGGAACGAATAGACAGTGTAATTAAATATATGAAGTCAATTAAGACGCCCGGCCGGGAGTGAATCCTGGGTCGGGCGTTTTTTGCGCGATACGGCCGGCAGGCAGGCGTGCTTGCACGATATTTTTCAAAAGATCCTTAAGATTCATCCATAAATGACCTAAACAAATAGTGGATGAAAAATCTGCTTATGCAGATAAAGGAGTAACTTTTTTTGAAGGTGAGGAGTAGTACAGGAATTGTTAACTTAAACAATACTGACTTGTCAAGCTGTCCGAAATAAAGCGTAGGAATCGCCCTTTCATTTCACTGAAATCATGATTCGTGAAATGGAAGGACGAATAACATACCAACAGGTCGTTTCAGAAGGAGGTCAGGCATGAATCTGTTGAAAAATAAAACCAAAGTGAAAAAAGTAAAGAAGCTTAGCAAGAAGGAAATTCAGGCTCGCCAGGAGCAGCAGGAGAAGGAGCGGGCGGCAGAGCTGCAGCGTACCTATCAGCTGTATCGCTTTACGCCGGAGATGTGGGGGAATATTCTCGCTCTTCCCATGCCTCATCAGGATGTGACGATTCAGTTTACAGGTCTTTTCAGTAAGAAGCCGATGACCGTCGGTGAGGTTGCAGATAAAATATGGAAAGATGATCATTATCCGCTTCTGCCCGGACATGTGGAAGCCATGCTTTCGGATGCCATGGAAATGACGAAAACTGCTCCGGTGTCCCTTCATACCGTGGACTGTAAGATCACTTCGGTGGGAACCATGACAGACAAGGGATATGAAAAAATGGGCGAGATGGCGAACAGAGGCTATAAGATACTTGTCAGAGAGCACGCGCTGCTTCACTCAAATAACAAGGATAAGAAAAAGAAAGGGGATGTAACGCTCCTGGTTTCTTCTGAGGAGGGTTTCCAAAGTCTGAATGCCATTCGGGATATGCAGAAGGACCATATTTTTGGCATTGTGGATTATGATTTTGTCATGGAGCACAGGGCAGGCCTTATGACTGAAACGCATTTTAGCTGGGAGGATGCAGAAGACCTGGTGGAGCTTTCTCCGGATGAGGACAGACTGCGGGATGTGCTTGGGGGAATGTATGAGGATGCTGACATTGTTCGTTTTCCAAGCATCGTATTTCTCTACGATTATGCCCGTGCGGATATGATAACCTATAAGAACGAAGATTCTTCCGCGCTTCTGAAGCGGATAAAGCAGCGGGAGGAAACTGCCCGAAAGTGCGCGATTCTTCTGGAGAAAATGGGTAAGGCTGTGATCAGCGGCTTTAATATGAATCGGCTCACCGTTTCCAGCTTCTATGAGTATCTATATCTTGGAAGAGAAATGGCTTTGAAGGCCCTTGTGGATACACCGAAGCGTCTGGCCGGTGAAATTCCGGATTTCGATCTTTGCGGTCCGGGCATGCGGTCACTCCTGTTGAAGGATGAAGATCGGATAGATTTCGGCAAGAGTTTGAAAGAAAGAATGGGCGTAAAAAAGAAGGCAGTTTATAAATGCGGAAGCAAATTCCAGACAACTATTCCAGCGAAAAATTAAGATCCCCATCCTGACATTTTCCATCTGTTTCAACGATGACATAGACGGTTCCCTCTTTCAGTGAATTGATGGATGAGTCTATGGTCTCGTTATATGGGCGTAAGCTGTAAAAGTGACCGTGGTCATATTTTAATTGGAGAGAATACCGCAGGGAGGCAATCCCTGCGGCATTTTTTTGCGCGATCGCGCTCGTGTATTATCCGAGATATTTCATAATGTCGGATTCTAAAGATTCCGGTTTGTCAGTCGGGTTAAAGCGTTTAACCACATGCCCCTCCCGATCGATCAGGAATTTTGAAAAATTCCATTTAATCCGTCCCGGGAATACCGATTTCAGATAGTTGTAGAGTGGATCCGCATCCTTTCCATTTACTTTGATTTTGGAAAAGCGGGGGAATTTTGTATCAAATTTCAGTTTGCAGAAGGAATCGATCTTTTCATCGCTTCCCGGTGCCTGAAAGGCAAACTGATTGCAGGGGAAGTCCAGAATTTCAAATCCTTTCTCCCGATATTTCTCATAGAGAGCCTCCAGTCCGTCATATTGCGGGGTGAAGCCGCAGCGTGTGGCAGTGTTCACGATCAGGAGTACCTTTCCGGCATAGTCGGAGAGGGGCACATCATTTCCCTGATTATCACGGACGGTGAATTCGTACACACTTTCAGCTGTGCTCTCTGTTACTTCGTCCGGCTCTTCATTTTCAGCCTCTGCAGCAGCTTCCTTTTCCGGTTTTTCTTCCGGCATGATCAGTGGTGTTTCCCTCATACTCCTTGCTGCAAATGCTCCTGCGTCCTTCAAGTGTTCGCTGATCACATTACTCCGGACATAGAGGGAAGCCTTCTGAACAGGAATGCCCTGCTTCAGAAGAGCGTCGCGGATCAGTTCATTAGAGTGCCTGGATATCCATGAGGTGGAGAATACAACCGCTTTTCCGATTTTTTCAGGATCCAGGGATTCAATGTACTGCAGGAACTGCTTATCAATCGTGTGAGCGTATAATCCGCTTCCGATAAAAAGCACATCGACCGGTTCTTCAATCCCGGCCTCAGGATCATCATAGGAAACAGGATCCGTATTTACCGCTTCAGCGATGGACTCTGCCACAAGTCGAGTGTTACCTTTTTTGGAATAGTATCTTACAGCAGCTTTCATTTGGGTTCCTCCTCGAAGATAATTTAGCCAGACGGCTTAAAAAAATAGTATCATATCCTGCAACTTAAGGTAATAGGAATAAACATCAATTTTTCTTAAAAAAGAAATGTCTCCTCTATTGGTTCTTGACATAAACAAGGTAATTATTTACTGTTTATACGGTGACATATTACATTGTTTATCTTTTGGAGGAAACTGAGAAAACGATGGCAATCTGGAATCCCTGGCATGGGTGTAAAAAACTGAGTCCCGGATGTGCGAATTGCTATGTTTACAGAAGGGATGAGAGTATCGGGAAGGATGCAAGTGTTGTAACCAAAACCGGCGATTATGACCTTCCGTTAAAACGAAACAGAAAGAAGGAATATAAGCTCACCGCGGATGACGGTGTGGTCTACACCTGTATGACATCTGATTTCTTTTTGGAGGAAGCAGATGAATGGAGACCGGGTTGCTGGGATATGATCCGGGAGCGAAGGGATCTTTCATTCCATATCATTACAAAGCGGATAGACCGGTTTGAGCAGTGCATGCCTCCGGACTGGGGAGATGGATGGGAGCATGTGACGATCTGCAGCACCTGTGAGAATCAGGACAGGGCAGATTACCGGCTGCCGATCCTTCTTAAACTTCCGGTCAGGCACAGGCAGATCATTTCCGAGCCGATGCTGGAGGAGATTCATTTTGAGAAGTATCTGGAAACCGGCCTGATCGAGCACGTTACCTGCGGCGGTGAATCAGGTCCTAATGCTAGACCCTGTGACTTCCGGTGGATCCGGGAGGTACGTCGGGAATGTATCCGGCAGGGAGTCCCGTTCTTCTTCAAGCAGACCGGCGCCGTCTTTATCATGAACGGGAAGACCTATCATATAGATCGTAAGGATCAGATGTCCCAGGCCAGAAAGTCAGGACTCAGTTATTCGCCGGGTATTGGATCGGCGGATGTGATAACTTATCAGCTTCCGGGGAGAGACGAACTGTTTCAACGGCTGGGAAACTCAGATTTTCGCAGCAGGTTTCATCTGACAGAGAAAGACCGTAAGTACATTTCCGAGAAAGGACCGGAACAGATACGAAGTCACGCGGAGGATTTCGTGGAAAAGCGTCTTGCGGCTGAAAACCCTGAGAATGACGGTAAGCAGACGCCGATGAAGGGACATCCGGTCTTTATCGCACAACATGCAACGGCCTGCTGCTGCAGAGGTTGTCTGGAAAAATGGCATCATATTCCCGCAGGAAAGGCGCTCACAAAGACGGAGCAGGAATACATTGTTGATGTGCTGATGGACTGGATCATGAGAGAGTACAGACCGGCCGCGAAGACCGATGAAGGGAAACCCTCGTATCGGTACATCGTCTTTGATGTGGAAACGCCGAATTATCAGAATGACCGCATGAGTGCGATTGGGATTTCCGTGATCGAGGATGGGACGATAATAAAAGAGTTCTTCTCGTATATCGATCCGGAGACGCATTTCGATGAATTCAATACGCAATTGACAGGGATTGACGAAGAAGTGGTCCGCGGGAAACCGACATTTCCGGAGATATGGAAAGAGATTGAACCGGTCATGAGCAGCGGAATCCTTGTGGCTCACAATGCAATCTTTGATCTGGGAGTGCTGAAAGCCTGCCTCACACATTATGGAATCGTATGGAAGCCCTTTGTAAAATATGCCTGTACGGTTCAGATCGGCAGAAAGCTTCTGCCGTACATGAAGCATAACCTGAATATCATGTGCGACTATTATGGCATTGCTCTGGATCATCACAAGGCTGACAGCGACAGCCATGCCTGTGCGGAAATACTGCTCAGGTATTTCAAGGATGGAGTGGATGAGCGCAGCATTATCAGAACATATACATTTAATTAAAAAAAATCAGGGCCCAAATTCCGGGTCCTGATTTTTCTGTATATTCTTAACTGTTCAAATTCTGCCGAAGATCATGAAATCTTTG
>ONWK01000343.1 GCA_900321505.1 uncultured Eubacteriales bacterium | reverse complement strand
TGCAAAAGACAAGGATTCATCTCTGAGCTGATCATACGAAGAATTCCTGCAAATAAAGCCATATTCAAACAATTTGAGTACCAGCTGGATTTTCATGTCATCAGGGATTATGGACACATCCCCGCGAACAGTTAACGGAGCAATATTAAGCTGCCTGTCATTTCCGACAGTCTCGATAATGGAAAGCCCGTGATCAAGCTGGTAGGTTCCCATCCAATAGGAAAAAAGGAGCATATTGTCTGAGATTATATTCCCCGAATCAAATGATGGCCAATAGTTGAGATCATCCCAGATGGGTTTCGCAAAAGAACAGATGACATATCCTTCACCATACTCTTCAGAACGTGCGTGGTACCAGAGTTCTCCCTTGTACTGTGTCTCATCCAGGCACTCCAGGATTGTTCCTCCTTGCAGGCGCCCCAGCACATCTCCTCCGGGAGCCTTTCGGAAATTCACGTTATCCTGAATAATCTGCAGTCGATCGGATAGTGTAATTTCTTTTCCAGCATAGTATGAAAGTATATCTTCAAAACTATCTTTTCTTTCAGAAGGGATTTCTGAGTCAGCATTTGCAATGGCAATTGCTGTAATTGAAATTGTTATGAAAAGAAGGACTGCTATTATTCGTCTCACAGTTTATCACCGCCTTCAGAAAAATAACGAATCAACAATTAATCCCAATCCCACCAATTAGTTTATCATTGCTTATTAATTGTAAATGTCTGCCTGATGTTTTCATAATAGTCCACCCATTGGAGGTAAAGAGTCTTCGGAAACTCACTGGGAATGATGCAAGAGCGCAGGAAAGAAATAATATCTCCCTTCATTTGGTAACAGGAAACATATAGTTTACTATACGAAATAAAGCTGTCTGGTTTTTCATTCTTATAGATCAATAGATGCTCATATACCCGGTCAGGATCATTGTATTCTGCAAGGCAGTAATCATTTAGACTCGTACGGATAAACTGAACATGAATATTCGTGCCAGTGCCAATGAACGTATTGCCGAGGCGAAAATTGCAACTTATCAGTTAAATTACCTACTTACATTATATCCGGCTTTGGAAGATATTCTTGATACTGAAGAATATAACGAATTAGACTATTCTGACAAAGGATATCTTAATGATGCAGATCCCATCAAACAATATCTGTCAAAAGAAGAATGGGCATCTTTGTCTGAAGACGAAAAGAACCAAAGAGCCTTGGACAATTATATTAGCTCACATTCAAAATCAAAATGGCAGATAGGACGCGACTATGAATTATATGTTGGATATCTGTACGAAAAAAAAGGTTTTCTTGTCACTTACTGTGGCGAGACCCAAGGGTTAGAGGATCTTGGCCGTGATCTGATATGCAAAAAGGATGGTAAAACACAGATCGTCCAATGCAAATATTGGGGCAAAGAGAAACAAATACATGAAAAGCATATATTCCAGTTATTTGCAACAACTGTATCATACTGCATTGAAAATCATTTAAGCATGAATGAGGTTTCTCCTGTGTTTGTTACAAATATCGTTTTATCTGAAGAGGCAAAGCGAGTAGCTAGTCAATTAAATGTCACATATATTGAAAACCAGCCCTTAGGTGTATTTCCACGAATCAAATGTAATCATGGTATCGATGAATATGGATTGCCAACTAAAATCTACCACCTTCCGATGGATCAACAATATGACCGAGTCTTGCTTATCCATGATGGAGATATGATGGTATTTACAGTAAAAGAAGCAGTTGCCGCCGGGTTCCGAAGAGCATATAAATGGAGGCCTGAACAATAACACCTGCATACGGCAATTATGTAAAAATCTGTTTCCCACTGTACTTTATCTATTATTTGTCTGATATTTTTGAAATGAAAACACCGGAAATCTTTGTATTGCAAAAGATTCCGGCGCGACAGACAATAAACCTTTCTATCCATTAATTCCAGGCCAGCTTCAGCTGACGTTTGTTCCTGGCGCAGTCTCCCAGATACAGATTGATCAGTGTCTGATAAGGAATGCCGCTGGACGCAGCCTGCTCCTTGAAGTATTCAATCGTTTCCACATCCAGGTTGATAGTGATCTGGCTCTTCAGTTTTTTTGCGTATGGATTCGGACGGGCATTGGAAAAATCATATTCTTTCTTCATACTCTCGCACTCCCCTCTCAACCGTAATAGGAAGATTCAGTCTTTGTCGCTTTCCGGGCTGAAATAATACGGATAACGCTTTCTGCTGACCGGCAGCAGTGGCAGACAACAAGCAAATTGGCTTTCGCGCTCATTCCCAGGATAATAAACCGCTCTTCCTCCTGGGAATGCTCCGGATCATCAATCACCAACGCGCGTTCATCATAGAATACTGTCTGTGCTTCCTCAAACGAAATCTTGTGCTTCGACTGGTTGATCCTGTTTTTGTTTTCATCCCATTCAAATGTAAACATTCATTCACCCACTCTCATAGGTTCAATTATATTATAATTATCAAATAATTATGAGTCAAGGATCGTTTTTTTGAAACAAACCTGTTAACTGCCTGTTATTTACCTGATATTACCTGTTCTTCGGCAGCGGAAAAAGTGCCGGAATCCTTGCAGCATAAGGCATTCCGGCTTTCTTTGCATAAAAAGCCCCTGATATTTGCCTGTTCTCAGGCGCATCCCCGGGTTTTCATGTACTTCCGCCAGCATTCCCTGGCTGTTCTGATGCATTCCGGACAGGCATCACGAAAACGCAAATAGGATGACAGGCTGTCCCATGACCGGATCTGAGAAAGATCGGGTTCATCCCCGGATCTTTTCATGTCCCGGGCAAGATCTCCTGCCGGGGTATCCTCCGCCAGGAAACACATCATGTACCGGTAGAAAGATTCTTTCACCAACACCACTCCTTAAAATACTATATATACATCATCTACATTTTTTACACCCCCGCACTGGGGAATGTAGAGAATGTACATGATGTAACATTCTTTATATCAGCGCAGAAATTCCTCAACATATGGTTCAATCCAGACGGACATCTTTTCAGCCTTCCGCTTGAACTCCCCGATGGCAATCCCGTCCTCTTCAAGTTTAGCCTTAAGCGTCAGCAGCAGGCGCTTCGGCTGGATTCCCTCAGGGATCTGGAAGCCCAGATCAGAATAGAATACATACTTCCCCTGCGGGTTTTCCTTCACGATCTTCTTCAGTGCATCCCGGATCTCTTCATAGTAGAAAAGATTGCCAGCGGCTTCCCGGATCTTTTTCCCGAAGGTATAGAAGTTGGATTCGTCCTTCGATGTAAATGCAATCAGGTTGATCTTTGCCTTGTCTTCAATGGAAAACAGGATACTCTTCCCTTTTTTTGCGTTTGAACACTTGACCTGGACAACAAGGCCCTGGTTGGGATTGTCGTCCACCCGGCCGATCTGCAGGACAGATCTGCAGGCCGCGGGGATATCGGTGGATCCCATGGACCGGAGAACCGCCGGCGTATCCGACAGCCCTTTTGACATATGGCAGATCATGACGATTGCACAGTTGTTTCTGCCCGCCACATCCGCCAGCCGGGCCAGGACCGGCCGCGTTTCATTGGCGCGGTGCATATCGACCTTTGCTCCGAGAAAGGATTGGAACGGGTCAAAAATGACCAGTCTGGCATCTAACTGCTTGATGTATTCCTCAATGATCGGTGAATTGAAGGAAAGCATGCTGGCTCCGTCCAGAAGGAAGCAATGGGACAAATCGCCGCCATTGGCCGCAATCCGCCTTTTCAGTTCGGACAGATCGTCCTCCACGGAAAGGATCAGGACATTTCCCTGCTCACAGGGAATGCCCAGAAAGTCGGTTCCGGTTGATATCCGGGCTGCAAGGCACATGGCAAAAGCTGTTTTTCCTTCACCGGGATTTCCCTGGATCAGCGTCAGTTTTCTTTCCGGAATATATGGTTCAATCAAAAACTTCGTCTCCTCGTCTTCCACGTCTTCAGCACAGATCAAGCTGATCGGATGGTTATCGGCAAAGTCAGCCTCCGCCCCTCCTTCCCTTTCCAGCTTGTCAATGGACCGGACAATGCTGTCGACTTCTTCCTCCGGCAGTGGCGGATTGCATTTGGACCGGTTCAGCTCATGAAGCATCCGGTCAATCTCCTTCATGGTCTTTCCCTGGTGCCTGCGCAGGGAAAAACCATATGAATTCAGCGTCGTGTTCCGTTTGCTTTCAGGAATCGGGTCGTCAATATTGATTTCAATTTTCTGCTGTTTCTTCACTGTCGAAAGCAACACCAGCAGCCAGCCGGGAATCGGTGCCAGCGGTACATCTGCCGGGCTCCGGCCTTCGTCCCATTGATACAGGTTTCCGCTCCTGTGCTGGGCCCCGGGCGCAATGACCAGGCCGCCGTCCGCGCGGATATCCAGCCCTTCACCCAAGGTACCGGCACTGTTGGAAACAGGCTGAGTACAGGAAAAGTGATAATGCTTGCCGTCACCCCCGGTTGTCACTGTACGGGTAATCGGAAGCGGACCGTAACGGTCTTCCAGTTTCTTCAGGCTGGCCTTTCCGGCTTCTCCGTCCACGTCCAGCACAACAAGGCCCTGCCCTGTCGCAATCGCGGGATTGAATATGCCGTTTTTGAGCCACCACTCTGTGATCTGTACCGGGTCATTTGTGGCTTTGGACTGCCAGTGGGTAATCGCCGGATGTTTTCCGG
>ONWK01000059.1 GCA_900321505.1 uncultured Eubacteriales bacterium | reverse complement strand
TGCTTAATGATTCCATTAAGACCGGCGAGGATGTTGAGAAGTATCTTGGCCTGAACGTACTGGGTATGATCCCATTGGAAGAGGGTGTGTCCAAGCGTAAGACACATGGCCATGACCGGACAGGCAAAAACGCCAGTAAGAAGAAGCATGGCGCTGCGTAGTTACGTGTAATATTGTTAAGAGAATGAGGAGTAGATCCTGTGTCACAGAAGATTTCATTTGAAATAAAAAAAGAGCTGGAGTTTAAGATCAACGAGGCCTATAAGAGGGTTCGTACAAATATCACCTTTTCAGGTGAAGATGTTCATGCTATAGCTGTTACCAGCTCGGTACCGAATGAGGGAAAATCGGAGGTCAGCTTTAATCTGGCAAGATCCTTTGCGGAGGATGGACGTAAAACCCTTTACATTGATGCCGATATAAGAAAATCAGTTACAGTTGCAAGGTATGGAGTTGATAGGGAGACCCGTGGGCTTAGTCATTATCTTTCGGGTCAGATAAGAGAATTGGAGGATATAGTTTATGAAACAGATATCCCCAATCTGCATGTGATCTTCACGGGAGCTAAAGCTCCTAATCCTGCGGAGCTTCTCGGACTTCAGAAGTTTAACAGGATGATCGAGACTCTGAAAGAGGAATATGATTATATAATCGTTGACTGTCCTCCTCTGGGAAGCGTTATCGATGCGGTGCTTGTGTCAAGAGCTACGGATGGCACAATACTGGTAATAGAAGCAGATAATCTTTCTCATAAGGTCGTAATGAATGTAAAAAGACAGCTCGATCAGAACGGCTGTAAGATCCTTGGCGCCATCCTGAACAAGGTTGAGATGGGCGGTAAGGGATATTACGGATATTATAAGGGCTATTACGGTTACTATGATGATTATGGCTACGGAGATGATGCCAGATCAGGAAAGTCTGGCAGGTCTGACAGGGACAGGAAGAAGAGCAGGCATACAAGAACCTTTGATACCTCGAAAACTTCCACAGCGAGACCGTCGTCATATTCCGCGTCAAGAAGCAGCGGCTCTGTACAGAGAAGTACCGGTACCCCGGTTACTCCGAGGCCGGCTCAGAAGCCGGACAGATATTCCGAAGATGAATAGTTAATTATCTGAACCATACGAGAAATCACTATAGGTTCAGTCCCCCCCCTTTCTTTTATGCGACGAAGCCATGCAGGTTTAAGATATTATTCCTGCATGGCCTTTTCGCTTTTAGGGGGGCATAACGGGCCGGCTGCGGAAGAGAAAAATATTGACATTTATGCCATAAAAGCGATAAAATAAGGATATCCTGAACAATGATTCGGGGAGTCTTTATTGAAAGAAAGGAGTAAAAACAGGGGATGAAGAAGTGGAAGAAGACATTATGCAGAGTACTTGCAATGTGCTTCCTGCTGGCTTCTATGGTTGTGGCAGGAGGAACTGTTGCGGAGGCAAAGAGCGGAAAGTGGAAGCATGATTCGAAGGGCTATTATTATGCTTTTTCGGATGGCACCTATGCAAAGAATCAGTGGGTGCTCGTACAGAACAAGTATTATCATTTTGATTCCAAGGGTTACATGCAGACAGGCTGGCTCAAGCTTGACGGAAAGTGGTATTATCTGAATCCGGCAAAGGGATTTATGGCAAAGGGTTGGACAAGGATTTCCGGTTCATGGTATTATTTCAATCCTAAGGGAGTAATGCTGACAGGCTGGAATAAGCTGGGCGGTAAGTGGTATTACATGAATTCCAAGGGTGTTATGCAGACAGGCTGGCAGAAGATCTCCGGAAAGTGGTATTATTTTGACGCATCCGGCGTATGGATCAAGAATAAAGCTCAGAGTTCAACTGTTAAGAAGATCAATGTAGGTGATACTATTTCCTTCGGAAGCTATGAGCAGGATAATGATTCCTCCAGCGGCAAGGAATCCATCGAATGGCTGGTTCTTGATAAGCAGGGCAATGAGTATCTGCTGATAAGCAAGTATATACTTGACTGCCAGATATTCAGCAAGCATAAGGTAAATACGGCATGGGAGACCAGTCCTATCCGCCAGTGGCTCAATGAAGATTTTTATAAGAGCGCATTTACCGAAGCAGACCGTGCTAAGATCTTAAGCAAGACCATACCGGCTGATGACAATACCGGTTACGGTGTTAAAGCCGGAAATGCAACAACGGATAAGATATTCTTCCTGAGCGTAACTGAGATGGCTAAGTATTTCAACCTTCGCAAGGTTCAGAACATAGGTTCTCCGTATGTGGGCGACAGCTGTGTAGCTAAGCCTACTGCATCGGCTCTGGCAGCAGGAGTTAAGGTAGAGACATACAGATATTCATCCTATAAGGGAAATGGTATATACTGGCTCCGTACTCCCGGAAGTACAACTCTCAGCACCAGCTATGTAACACCTGACGGAATGGTATATGCAAATGGTACATATTCCGAGAGCACAGATGTAGGCGTACGTCCTGCTATGTGGGTAGCGATCGACTAATGATAATATGATGATAAGGTCAAAAGGTCCAGGCGATGTGCTTGCGACCTGAATTGACTCCAAGTATCATAATATGTGAGATGCAAATCAGAACACTGTATCCTGGTCCCTACGGACCGGGGTGCAGTGTTCTTTTTGCACGTAAAATGAAGCGTGCCCTGTGGCTGTCCATGGCACATTTGGATGAGCAGGTGGTTTCTCCTCCTGCTCGATTGCCCTTGAATCATAAAAACTCATATGTTAAAATATGTCATGTGCCTCGCGGAAGGTATGGCGGGGCGCTGAATGATTCTGCACGAAGGATGATCTTTTTATGGATTATGATGAATATCTTAAGCTCGCCGGGATCCCGGAGGGGGCTGTCGTAGATGTGTCCTCGGACCTTTTCAGCATGGCGCTTTTCTGGGCAAAGAATGGTGCAAAGTTTGATGCGGATTCGCTGCTGGATGCGCTGAAACGGTGCGTGGGAGAAGACGGAACAGTGATGATACGGGCATACTCCTGGGAATTCTGCAAAGGGATACCCTTTCATATGAAGGGGACCCGCAGCGCTGTCGGTTCCCTGGGTATAACCGCTATGGGAAGAGATGATTTCAGGAGAACGGGTCATCCTCTTTATTCCTGGTTTGTCTGGGGAAAGGAGCAGGACAGGTTCTGCAGTCATCAGAATGTTGACGGCTTCGGGACGGACAGCCTTTTTGCAGTGCTGGAACAGGAAGGCGCTGTTCAGCTGGGGCTGGGAAAGCAGATGGCCGTCGGCTTTACCATGGCGCATTATGCAGAAGCAAAAGCAGAGGTGCCGTATAGAAGAAAAAAACTCTTTACAGGTGAGTATTATGATGAAGAGGAGCATATGACCGAGAGAACCTTCTCAATGTATGTACGTCCTCTCAATATCCCGGTAAAGAATACCTTCAGCTCGCCGGAGACCCAGGATGCCCTGAGACGTGAAGGAATAAGGACTGACGGAATGTATATGGATGAGCTGCCCATTTCCGTTATAAGGCTCAGGGAGGCGGCGCAGTTTATCGGAAAGGATCTGACGGAGAATGACGGCCGGATGACCATGATGGTGGACGGCGTGCCGGGAATAAAGGGCTGCGGGGTGGACTGGAGTACGGCGGTGTACTAAAGGGAAAATAAATTTGAGAGGATGAGATAATGAGAGAACGCATATTGGAAATAGCAAAAAAGGCGCTGCCGCAGATCGATTTTGAGGGCTCGGATTCGCTTGTGGATGACGGAGTACTGGATTCACTTTCCATAGTGACACTGATCTCCGAGCTGACCATGGAATTCGGTGTGACCTTCGATCTGGAGGAGCTTATGCCGGAGGATTTCAATTCTCTGGATTCCATGGTGGAAACCGTGCAGAGACTGCAGGGATGAGGGGTGTTTTAAATGGGTAATGATATCGGAACGTATGCAACACTTGTTGAGGCAGTGCTGGCGCACGCACGGGAAATCCCGGAGAAGCCGGCGGTATGCTTCAAGAAAACTGTCCTGAATTACAGAGAGCTTGCCCGGCAGATGCAGGTATCCGCCGGGATTTTGTCGTCACGGTACGGTATTGGGGAAGGCGACCGGGTAATGCTGTCCGGGCTTTCCAAACCGGAATATATCGTGCTTTTTTTGGGCGTTCAGTATCTGCATGCCGTGACTATCCCGCTGGATAAGGTATGGCTGGAGGATACGGTGGTAAAGATGTATGACTTTATCTCGCCCAAATGCGTCATTACGGATATGAAGTTTACCCGTGAAGATGTAAAGCGGATAAGTATGAAGGAACTGTACGCCGAGGTTGTATCAGGCGGGACAGGTGGCGATCCGGCCGGCGGAAATGCTATGGATTATACCCTGCCGGATCCGGAGCTCGTTGCGGAAATGCTTTTTACAACGGGTACAACAGGAACGCCGAAGGGGGCGATGCTGACCTATAAAAATATACGTTCCATTACAAAGAATAATATTTACGGAGTGGAATTTCAGAATGATGATGTGGTTCTGGATGCGCTGCCGCTCTGCCATTCGCTGGGGCTCAGAGAGGCAAGGATGACGCTGTATGCAGGGGCTACGCTGGTTATACAGAACGGATTTACATTTCCGAAGGAGCTCCGGGCAAATATGGATGAATATAAGTGCACGGGCTTTGTCTGCGTCCCTGCCACCATGGAGAGACTGACCAGAACGGTGAAGGATTTTGCGGAGCTTTTCGGCAGGTTCAGATATCTGGAGATAGGCGCGGGTTCGCTGTCCTATGATCTGAAGAAACGGCTGCCGAAGCTTCTGCCAAAGTCGGACATCTTTAATACCTGGGGGTCATCGGAGACCGGCGGAGTGATCTTCCTTGATGTGAAGCGGAGACATGATAAGATAACTGCACTGGGAAGACCGGTTTCCACCGCAGAGATAAGGGTGATCGGTGAGAACGGCAAAGCCATAAAGGCTACGAGCATCGATAATGCCGGGCGCCTTTCCATCCGCGGCGCCATGACCATGGCAGGATATTTTAATATGCCGGAGGTAAATGCGGAGACTATCGTGGACGGATGGCTGATCACGAATGACCTGGTCTATACTGATGAGGAAGGCTTTGTATACATGCTCGGCCGGGCGGATGACATCATCAATACCGGAGGGGAGAAGGTTTCGCCCCTTGAGGTGGAAAATGTT
>ONWK01000231.1 GCA_900321505.1 uncultured Eubacteriales bacterium | reverse complement strand
TACTCTTTGTAATCATGACGATATTATCTGAATTCCCAACCGTCTTTCCGTAGGCTGCATCCGTGTTCGTCACAGCTTTTGCCGCATTCTTCACTGGATTCTTGTACTTTATCCGTTCATATCCATCCGGCAGAAGAATTTTAATCTTACTACCACCAAGTTGAACAATGGTATGTTTCTCAATTTCCTCTTTCCCGGATTTAGCTTCTTTTGCCTTGCCAAAGATAGTCTTTTTCTTCTTTTCCGCCATTGCTGCGTCCTCCATAAAAATGGATCAAGCTTACATTCCTATTCTAAGGTTTGATATGTCCTGAAGCATATGCAATTCTACTTATGACTCGTTTCCCATTCTGGCTGCCACCTTTCCTCGCAGTCTCTAATCCGAAGAAAGATGCACATACAGCCAGCTCTTTGGAATGAGCTCCTGTGTATCGATGGAAAAGACATACTTCTCTCCCGTACCATGCAAAGAGTGCCGGCAGTTCCTTCTCCACTAATCCCACAGGCACTGTAATAGCCCTGATTCGTACAAATCAGCGTAAGACCTACTGTTATCTTTCAAGTCTGAATCAATTTTTCCAGCAATTCCCCTAGACTCTGCTCAATATTTACTAAATCCACAAAAAAGAGCTTTACAACAACTCCGTCATCGCTAGTGAAGGATATTTCGTCATGGTTCCGCATCTCATTATTCAGCGGATACAGGAGCCATATTTCAGATGTATGGTACTTTTTGGCATAGACATACATCTGATACATATCTGCCTGCGATATTCCATAGTTCATCCGTGGCTTGTCAAAAAGGCTCTTCCATTTTGTATCCAGAACCACCTTTGTGCCGTTCTCTCTGGTAAGCACAATATCCGGACGCAGAGCAAACTGTCTGGGAAAATCAAAGAGATAGTACCCTTTATCTTGCGTGGATATCTCCCATTCTGTTTCTGCAATTACTTTTCTCAGCTGTTGTGCTACGTAAGACTCGAATACTTTTTCCATCGGAAACAGTAAGGCCCTGGCATTTGTTGTCCCTGTAAAAGTGGTAAAGCTCTTGTTTAAAAGAAACACTTTTGACCATCTCATGATCATCTCGTATTCTTTTGTACTTCGATCAATTACTATCTTTGAAAAATCCTTTTGATAATTCATCGACGGCACAACCATCTCAAAGAAAGTCAGTAACTGCCGAATTTCTTTCTGATTTTCAGCACTTGTGGAAATTTCCTGCAGCTTCAGTAAGGTTGCTTTGACCAATCGGTTCTCCGGACGATTTATATTGTATTCATCATATTTCACATAAAATCGTTCTCTATGTGCAGCATTGTATTTGATCTGCCTCTGAACTATCACCTTCCCTTTATAATAATTCAGATTGTCCTCGCAACTGATATATGATGACTTTATGCCGTGCTTTACAAGAATCCGGACTTCCTGCAGATACATGTTAATGAAGATTTCGTAAAGTGGCATCCGATCCATCTTCAGATTTGATTCATTGAAGACCTTACCTGGGAAGTCCTTCATACTTCGAAGCATCCGCAAAAAAACCTTCTTAGTCTGCACAAGATCATCATCCGTACCAAAATCAATTTTCGGCAGGACCTGTACCTGATACCCATTACGCATCTGTATCAGGCCTACATAACTGTTAACAGAAATAATATCGCCTACATTCCTTCGGAAGCTGATCTTTAAAAAGTCCAGTGCATCTGCTTGCTCCTCATTACCGGCATAGGCATGGATAAAATCCCTCAGATCTTTGAAAACAGTTTCCGGAAGATAAGCATATTCGGTTTTGAAATCCGGATTACAAGAAATGTTTTCGAATTCCCTTACCTCCAGCAACTTTCTCATCGCTCTAGCTCCTTTATCAGCCGATCAATTGCGTTATCAATCCACATTATATCGGCACAAAATCAAAGATCTTTTCCAATCAATTTATAGCTCTTGATCTTTAGTAAGGCTTCTTTCTGTAAGCTGTATCCCTTCTCAGGAAGGTCTACGTCAGGGTTTCCGTTAAAGATGTCCTGTACCTTGACTTTCCTGTCAAGGATAAACTTATATTCATCCGGCTTGTCATTATCTCCGAGTACAAGCTGAATTTTTTCATAGTCTTCATAGAAGTATTCCTGCAACAGCGGAATCACGTTCTTCTCAAAGATCGATGCAAGTGTCATAACTGACGGATCGCCTGCCAGCTTTGTAAAGAACGCATGGCCAATGGTATGTTCACGATCATAGAGATATTCAATCCGGGTATTAATCACTTCCAACATATGGGCCACATCCAAAGTATCTTCTCCATCTTCTACCAGATCCGCCCCCATTTCCTTCAGCACAGAAGGATCGGGCATCAATTCTGCAAAGGAGAAGCGGCGGCGAAGAGCTGTGTCCATCAGAGCAATAGAGCGATCAGCAGTATTCATCGTTCCGAGAATATAAACATTGTCCGGCACTGAGAATGCCTCACCGGAATATGGCAGAACGGCCTCCATCGCCTCAGCAGCCCCAGCTCTTTTCCTGTCTTCAATCAGCGTTATCAGCTCTCCGAATATTCTGGAAATGTTACCGCGATTGATTTCGTCGATAATCATGACATACGGCTTCTCATTCGATCCAAACTTAATTCCACTGTTTTCTTCCACAACCCGAAGCAACGCAGATAGTTTCATGTGGTTCATGGCTGCTACGCTGAAATTCGGCAGATACTTGTTGCTGTTGATTTCCTTAACATCTATCTGTTTTCCCGATATCAGCCACTTTACTTTTCTTGTCCAGTTATAAGATTTTTTAGATCGATCAAAGATAAAATCACCATCCTGAACGATACCGACACCATCGATTAACGTGCTGCTCCCATAATACGTGAGAACAAAATCTCCCGGTTTCATTTTCATGAGCCGGCTGTAGATCCATTCAAATTCTTCACCCGGATTTTCAGGGCCATCAAACCGGATCTCACCATCATGAAAACACTCCGTCTTCAAATCATTGCTGCCCTTATCCTTCAGCCAGACGAACCATATGGATGCATTATGATCGATTTCAGGAGTCTCTGGTGTACATGCCGCCTTGCAAAGATTTTTAAAAACTCCGTCAGCAATTACATACTCCAACCCCTCATTCTCTTCATCGTCAGTCATAACCGGACGAATGCCTTCGATAAACTCCTCATATCCATAAGTCTGATGAAATGTAGTAAAGATGATCCTGCCGGAGTTTTTCAGTTGATAATATCTGGCAAGAGTTTTCCCGTATTCATCCTTACTTACATCTTCAACCGACCTGTCATCACATATAGCTACCGCATAAATGACCGAGTTGTATGTCTTTCCTGTTCCGGGAGGTCCATATAAAATTGTGTTTTTGGAAAACGCATTCTTCACCTTTTCCTCCATCCCTATATCAAAGGCACCTTCTTCATTCAATTCCTGCAATGCATCTTTTAGCGAATCCCGCAGTCTCCATGAATAACGGGGCATACCATCTTCAATAACGCGACGTCCGACAAATGCCACCGGAAAAAATCGCTCCACGTCCTCATCTATACACGGAGGAAGGCCAAGTTTTTTCTTAATCCGCCTTCCAAAAGAATTGCCTCTGCTTATGCAGGCAGATGCATGGATGTTAAGAGATTCTCCCAGCTTTTTACACGTAGCCTCACCACCAAGATCTAACATCCCTTTCAACATGCGTTTGGTGTTCCCATACACTTTCCAGTCTTCCAACAAAAGCACCTTCCACTGCTCTTTACTGATACCGGGATCATATTCGGACAAGGAAGGCCAATAGT
>ONWK01000230.1 GCA_900321505.1 uncultured Eubacteriales bacterium | reverse complement strand
GCTGTCCATCTTCTATGCATGGCAGATCTATTGAAGCTTTACCGGTATGTCCAAGCCTTCGGATATAGGCCTCCAGCGTTCCACGTACTTCCTCCAGTGGTTCCGTCATTCCCCGTTCAACCCATCGGAAGATCACATTCCAGATCGCACCGATATTGAAGGCAATTAGGTATTCCGGATCCATACCCTCCATAAGCTTCGCAAATGGATTCCGGCTCATATCTGTAGTATGGCTGAGCCTTGGGATTTCCTCGTTAAGCTGTATCAGCAGAAGGTGCAGCAGCTGATTTTGGCTCAGAAGCGTCAGCAACCTGCGGTTTTTCTCACAGAACCGGAAGATTACTGCAAGCGGATCTTCCGGCTGCTCCAGAAGTGCAGTTACATATTCCGTGATCGCCTGATTGATGTATGCAATCAGCACATCATCTTTTGAAGTGTAGTTTCGATAGAAGGTTTTTCGTACGAGCCCGGTCTCCAACACGATCTGCTTCACGCTGATCTCACTGTAGGGATACTGTTCCATCAGTTTCAGCAGCGCGTCAGTGATCTCCTGCTTTGATCGGAGAGCGGAAGGATTCTGTGATTCATTCATAGGCTGTTTCCTTTAGCAAATGATTATATAAATCCGGCAGATGCTGACACATTTTCACGAAAATGTGTCTCTTTTTGTGTAACGGTTTACATGAATTAGATTTCATTGTACCATGGATTAACAAATGACACAAGTGTGTCATTTACGGGGACGATTCAATTTTGGAATCCGTCCCTATGTCCGAAAGATGGGGGATTCCTGTGCAGGAGTAAGGGTTAAGTGGCAGGAAATGGGAATAGATGTTTGATGAAAGGAGATTTCAATGCACGCCTATATCTGGCTTCTGTCTGTGATCTTTATATTCCATGATATGGAAGAGATAGTTGGGGTGGAAAAATGGATCCGTAACAACTATAAATTTATTATTGAAAAATATCCCCGCGCGGAGAAGCTGATGCATGTGTACCGCAATGTCACCACATCAGCTTTCGCAGCTGCTGTGTATGAGGAACTGATCATTCTGATCATAATATGCATGACAGCCGATCTGACCGATATCACATTTTTTGATGGCCTGTGGTTCGGTGGACTTGTCGGTTTCACCCTGCATCTCATCATCCATATCGGACAGGCTGTATTGATCCGACGGTACATTCCTTCCTTGATCACCAGCATTCTCAGCCTGCCTTCATGCATACTCCTGATCTGTAAATGTGTTCCGCTTCTTTCCTTTGACGTACCTCTAATCATTGGGATGATAATAGGGATCATCGGCATTGCGGTCAACCTGAAGCTGGCCCATGTACTTATGATACGCCTGAGCAAGTGATGATTCCCAATGGCCTTTCAAAAAAGCTATAGGTTCCGCTCCACTTGTTGGTGAAACGGAACCTATATTTTTATTTCTATTATTTCTATACAAAAACCTATTTTTTTATGTGCTCGATGACGTTGAATGCAAATCCGGAAGGTGAGATCATGATAGCAGACTTAAACGACTCTGTCTGTACAATCTTATCTTCATAAAAGTTCTTGAAGCCGTGGGAACTGAGCAGTTCATAAGCTTCGTCAAAGTTATCCACATTCATCCGGATTACAGTCACATCCTGCTGAATCGGCATATTTTCTCCCTGAGACAGATCAATATGAAATCCATTCGCATCTGCCATCCGGATACCGGAAGCATTGTAATCACCGATACCTGTGGGATTATGCTTCTTTTCAAATCCAAGCTCCTCGAAAAGCTCGGCGATGGAATTCATATCCTTCGATATGATCTGCGGGTTAAATGTTGTGATCTTCATTTCTTTTTACCTCCTGTATTGCCAGTATTAGCGAGTTACGCCTGCTGATTGTACCATGCTCTTGCTTCGCAAGATCATGCTCGGATGGCTTTGCCATCCGCGTCCGCTGCTCACTTTGTTCGCATCGGGTATCCTTCGCTTCGCTCAGGACCACGGGACCCTCCCGCCCTTTGGGCGGG
>ONWK01000226.1 GCA_900321505.1 uncultured Eubacteriales bacterium | reverse complement strand
TTGAATACAGCGACCGACTGAACTCACCGGTGGAGGCATTCTACTGTGCCACGGATAATCTCCATCTACCCTTTGGTGCCCATTGGCATTACTTTGTAGAAATGCTCTATATCCTGGAAGGATCCGTCATAGTAGTCTGCAACGGCATTTCCTATCATCTTACTGCCGGCAAGCTGCTTCTGATCCCGCCTCAGGCTGTGCATTCCATTTCAAAAGACGGAAATAGTCATTTTCGCTACACCTGCGTAAAATACAGTCCCACCCACATCCATCTGGTGGAAGGATATCTTCCGAATTTTAATCTCCTGTTCCGGGAACTGATGCAGCAGGTTCAGCCGCCTCTGCTCTTCTCCGCTGAAATGCTCTCATCCCGGGTATACCCGGATCCCGGTCAGACTGAAACCACGTCTACAACAACAGATCCGTCCAATAATCCTGTAAGCACACTCATGGAGAAGATCATCGGTGAGGTACAACAACGCCCCTACGGGTATCTTACCTCGATTTTCTCCATGCTGACCGGTCTTATGATAGATATCCTGCGCGTATGGTATAAGCAGGGCGTATCGCTTCAGACAGAGCCGCCCACCAAAGCTGATACCTATTCCATACAGGATGTGGCAATATATATCGATCAGCATTCCCGTGAAAATCTGAAGGTCGATGATCTTGCGAAAATGTGCAACATGAGTTATTCCTACTTTGCCAAAGTCTTCCACCGTCAGTACGGGCAAAGCTGCAAGCAGTATATTGAATTTATCCGTCTTACCAAGGCCGAGAATCTGCTGCTCTTCACCAGCCATGATCTATCTGACATTGCAGAGGAAACCGGTTTTTCCGACAGCAGTCATCTGATACGCTGCTTCCGCCGGCTGTACCATATCACGCCGAAACAATACAGGCTGCAGCATGTCTCAGAATAAAAAAGACCGGCTGGGTAAGGTCTTCCGGGCCTGCCCGGAAACCTCCCCAGACCGGTCTTCTATCCCTGTCTGAAGGATTCTTCTTCTTTTTTAACAATATGTTCCGCCTGTTTCCTGTTGTATTCTTCACCCAGGAAGGTATTTTTACCGTTTTCCTTTGCTGTGTAGAGCAGCTCATCGGCGGCTCTGATCATCAGTCTCAGATCGTCATGCAGCATATTTTTTCCGTAAACATAGCCTGCGGAAAAATGCACCGGCATCTTCTTATCCTCCAGATATATCTCCTCCAGCTGGGTTATGGTGCTTACCACCATTAACCGGAATTCCTCCTCGGATATCTCAGGATAAATAACAACAAACTCGTCTCCGCCGTACCGATAGGCATGATCCGCTCCGAAGTTGTCGATCAGCGCATCACCGGTCTTTTTCAGAAGGAAATCCCCCACGGAGTGGCCATAGTTATCGTTCACATGCTTGAAATTATCTATGTCAAGCATCATGAGATGAACGTCCTTCTCATAATAGGAATCGTAATCCCTTCTAAGTGCAAACCGGTTCTTAACTCCCGTCAGTGAATCGCGTATGGTCGCCGCTTCAAGGGTGAGATTATCATCCTTCAGATGCTTGTTTAATTCATTAAGCTCACCGACATAGGTCTTCGTATTATCAACCAGTGTTCTGAAGGACGCGGTAAGAACGCCCACTTCATCCTTTCCGTCATACTTAAGCTCCACATCATAGTCACCGTCGCTGACACGCTCCGCTGCTCTGGAAAGCTCCGACAGATGCCTGGTTATATGCGATGCGAACTGCCATGAGAGCAGTATGAATACCATGATCAGCCCAAGGGATACCCAGATAGTGCGATTTATAAGGCTTTTCCAGGTTCCGTTGACCTCCGAGACATCAACCGAAACATTCAGGATCATTCCGTTCTTCAGCGGCATACGGTATGCTTCCTTTTCCACGCCGTTAAAGGTATAGTGTGTAAATCTGGCGTATTCCTGCAATTCTACAGGAGTTTTGGGTATCTCCTCATCGGAAAGAGAAAGTACATCGATATAAGGATGATATATGATATTTCCGTCCTTATCATTCAGATAAGCATATCCGCTTTCGTACAGCCTTATATTATTCACCTGCTCCGCCATCATGGAATAGTCGATCTCTATTCCTATCACTCCTATGAACCTGTCACGGATTATTACGGGAACATTATAGGATATGACCCGCGCTC
>ONWK01000083.1 GCA_900321505.1 uncultured Eubacteriales bacterium | reverse complement strand
GTATGACCCTTCTTCGGGATTGCGATGGTTTCTACAATAGCACCGCAGTCCTTGCAATACTTTTCCTTGGAGCCGTCTGCAGTACATGTAGCTTCCTTGGTAACCCGTTCAGCAGTCCTTCCGTGTGCGCATGGAAGACCAGCTTTTTCTACGATTATGGATACGTCAACTGTTTGACCGAGCACGGTAGCGGTTGCGGAAGTTCTTCCTTCTTTAATGCCTGTTATGGACTTTCCGCTTAATGTAGCAATGGAAGTGTCGTTGACAGACCATTTTACGTCAGATGGCGTAGACTGGATCGGATCAATCAAAATGCTGCCATAGCTGATCATTTCATAAACATTCGGCAGAGAGGCCCTCTCTCCAACCTTACAGGAAACGGAAGAACTGGAAACCTTTAACTCAAGATTTTTCGTGCCAATTACTTTGGTGTCTACGAGAGTCGTCACAGTGTCTTCTGTCATTATTGTGTTGGCTTCCTGGGTCGGCTCTTCAAATGCGTATTCGATTGCCCAGTAGGTAATGCCGTTGACAGTAACACATCCGACACCTACATGAGTAGCATTGCTTAGCATGGATCTGCGATGGCCCTGTCCCTTAAAGGATTGCTTTTCTTCTGCAAGTCCGTTAAAAGCCTGGTTCGATGTTTCTGCGCCGTACGCGAGGTTTTCCATTAATACATCGTCATGGATCCCGATACATGCCTGTGCGCCGGACGGCTGTGTGTGTGAACAAAGGATCGCCTGCTGTGCAGCCCTGTACATAGCCGCCTGCGTCAGGGAATTGTCAACAATGAGATCCTCCAAAACACCGGCATGTGCTACGGAACCATTCGATTCATAGTACCAAGCGTCGGACTTGCGGAATGCATTAATTTCCGCAAGCAGTTCAGCTGCTTGTTCAGGCTTATATTCAACTGAATAGGTCACATAAGCCTGATTCGGATAGTCGACGCCGTCTTTAACGAGGGCGCTTGCAACGCCCGTGAAAGATGTCATGATTGTAAGTGCTATAATAATCATTAAGAGTTTCTTCATTGCTTTTCTTTCCTTTCTGTTTGTGTGTTTTCGATTTAATCGGTATTCATCTTTCATGAAGCAAAGTAGTGCATTGCTGCGTCATTTCTGTAAAAACCACTTTCACACCGTGTTTTTTTACTGTTATCCCTCCTTTATCTCCCGTGATTTCATTTTGAAATATAAAAATCTCGCGCACGAAATCACAGGAATAATTAACTGTTTCCATGTGAAGACGTGCGCGAGATCGTCTATTCTACTGGCCTTAACCCAGAACCTTATACGGCCGAAGAGGAGAGTACTTATCCCTCTGGGGCAAGACATCTTTCGACTCCGACGGAGAATGGAGTGCTCGCACTCACTCTGTATACTCCGTAACCATATTTATTATACCACATATACAGCTGTATTACCAGATGTTGACAATCAACGGTGAGATTTACTACAATAATATTGTCCCAACATCGTGGGATATAATATATAAAGCACACATAATCCGGATATGTAGACGACGCAAGAAGTCTGCAATTATCCGGATTTTTTATGTCCGAATAAAAGGAGGGAGTATTTATGTATTATCGGGATCCTACCAGTAGTAGTGCTATCAGATGTGTAGATCGTGAATGGAGAAAAATGGCAATAAAAGCATTTCTGTATCGGACTGATCCGCAATATGCACAGAGGATAACAAACCCGGAGAAAGCCTTTCCAGGGATCTATCGCCGTCTTTTATCAGATCCGCTGAAAGAGTTGATTCATTATCTTCCAGTTGATTTGATAGAATCGGCCACGTTCATGGGAATATGGTAAAGCCATAACTCAAACCAGGAGATTGATAACTCCTGGTTTTTTGAATATCAAAAAAACTGAAAAATTATAGATAATATATATGCAAAAAAATACTGTGGTTTCAGTGAAAAGGAGACTAACTATTAAAAGTCAAGTCCCTGAGAGTAGGAAATCGAAGAAAATTTCGTAACCCACCGCCGCTTTTGACAAACAGCATTCAAGTGCTGGAATTGGTCGAGCGAGGGCGATGGAG
>ONWK01000225.1 GCA_900321505.1 uncultured Eubacteriales bacterium | reverse complement strand
TGCTGAAAGAACGGGGCTGCGATATCATTCAGGGCTATTATTTCTCAAAGCCCGTCCCGCCGGAAGAGTTCACTGCATTTATCGAAAAGGAGCTATAAGGAGGATATCTGTTTATGCTTACACTTGATTCTATGAAACAATACGGCGCAAATGTAGAAGAAGGCCTCACCCGCTGCATGAAGAATGAGGCCTTCTATCTGAGACTTGTCTCCCTTGTTCCCAAGGAAGAGAATTTCAATAAATTAAAGAGTTCCATTGAATCGGAGGATCTGGATGCCGCTTTTGACGCTGCGCACGCGCTGAAGGGTGTGACCGGAAATCTGGCGCTTACGCCACTGTATGATCCCATTTATGAGATCACCGAGCTCCTGCGCTCCCGCACCCGTACCGATTACAGCCCGCTGCTCGGCGAGATCCTTGAGAAGAAGGAGCAGCTGGAGAAAATGATACAGTCCTGAATTAGCTGACCATCCTTCCTCTTTGTCTTTCTGCTTCGGCAGCTATACGAGCTACATTTTTATTCCTGGCATTTTCAGCGCCATAGTTTCTGATATCGACATAGTCTTTATGTCCGGGGTCTACGCCCCGGGCTTCTCTTATACTCTCCACCTGCCGTTTTACGACATACCGGCTGCCGGGGACATAGGTATTTACTATAGCAAGTGCATCCAGTGTATTTTCAAACCTGGCATTTCCGCCGGTACTGCGCCGTACCTTCATCTTTCCGTCAGTGTAAGCTTCGATCGCATCGATCAAAGCCGCATTTGCCTTGAGAAGGTTATTATCACATGCTCTGCAGCTCGCAACCTTTTTTACAGCCGCACATAAATTCCTGTACTCTGTAGATCTTCCGGCCGAAGGCATCATGTTATCACTGAGCATCTTCATCTTTGCTATATACTGTTCGAAATTTTCTTCCTTTATTCCGAAGGTATTGTAATAAATACTATTATGGATCTTGATCGCATTCTCGACATTATAGAGCCCCATTGTGGTCTGTCTGTACGGCAATGACTTAAATGCAGGTCTTTCCGCCAGCTTATCTGCAAAATCATAGATGGCGTTTCTGTTGAACTTCACTCCCTTTGACTTGAATGCAAGAGCAGAAATTACAAGGGCAAGGTGATCCTTTTTATCCATCGGAGAGTCTCCAAATGTATTCTGTCCCATGTGTTCTGCAATAAATGCCTCATACCCGGAGAGCTTTTTGCCCTTCTTATCGTATTTTGCAAGTGAAGAAATGATCGGCTCCTCCTTATTGATCTCATAAGCCTTTCTCTCCTGGAAACCGTTACGCAGCTCGTCATAGGCTTCATTATAGCCGGAGATCATAAAGTTCTTCATATACTTCGCAGCATCATTTTCTACCCATTTCTTGATCGACTTGGGTGTGCCCCCTCCGCCCATATCGCAGGCTGCTGCTCCGATATCGATCAGCTTCTTATCATGCTCCCCCAGATTCGACTTTACAAACTCTCTTCCGAGGTTCAGGGTATTGTTCATATAGAACCTTTTTATGTCCGACTTCATTTCGTTCAGGATGTTCTTATCGGATGGAACTATGCCCGGACAACTGCTCATTTTTTCTTTCTTCATCAGATCAAACACTTTGGATTCCATGCTGAAGTCAGGATCAACGTGTTTCATTGTTTCCACATAATTTTCTCTATCATCCTTACCGAACATACATATATCAATAAATTGCCTTACCGTCAGATTCTTCAGCACTTCCGTATCCTTTACCGGAAACGGTCCACTCTCCGTGAACTGATCATCTACCGTCTTGACATACATTTTAAATGCTCTGTCCATAAAGCAGGCGCGACTCACGCTGTTCAGCGCAAGATACTTCGCTTTCTCCTCTTTATGCTCTTCAGATTCGGGAAGCCGCAGCATCCAACGGTCATACTCTTTACCGATCATATGATTGATATGTGCCTGAACCATTCCCAGCTGCATCAGGTTCTTACTGATCTTCCACAGATCAGCTCCGGAAAAATACTCTTCCGCCCCCTGATTCATGGCATCCTGGGAGACATCAGCCACATACATCCTGACCTTATTTCCGGGATCTTCCATTTTGATCTTCTTCCGATCCTTCGTATCGAATTGCTGGGGATGAGTCTTATAATATTCCTCTCTCGATCCCTTAATCAACTTGTCATCCTGAGATGAATGTATATCTGACAGCATCTGTGCATAGGCCTCGACACTCATGGCATACCATGCTTCATCCATCAGTCCCTTCTGGTAATTCTCTTTCGTCTCCAGAAGCATTTCTGTATCATCCTTATTAACGGATTCCTTTATCGTATAATCCGGAAAGATATCCCTTATATCCTGTGCATTTTTTACATCATCCTCAAATTCCTTCATAGCCTTACTCCTTTCCCGAATTTATGGTTTCTTTTGTTTTCTTTATGCGCTTATAATACACCTTTGACTTTTACAAGTTCTTTACAGGAAATGAGCAGTTTTATGAAAATATATAGATTTCTACAAAAAAAACCGCGAACGATCACTCAGGACCGTTCGCAGCTGAATTTTAGTAATCATCCAGGAAAAACTCTGCCCAGGAATACTGGCTCATATACTCATTTTGATAGGAATTCACAGCTCCGCCGTCCAGTTCCTTGAAACGCCAGTAATCACAGTCGATCATATCCGGATTTACCGAAAGGGCGTTATAACTCCGGTTCACCACCTGTTCTACGCCGATCTTCTTCAGACTCTTGATCATGGCGTACATCAGCTGCTGCAGATAATTCTGCTGTTTATCGTCGTATGGTTCATCCTCAAAGAGCGCCGCTGCGATCTCCCTTGTGGTACAGGAACTACCATGGCGGTGGATCAGATAGGCAAAGATCTCTTTTGAACGACTCCGGTCAAAATGAACATGTTCCCCGTCCGGTGTGAACACATCGAAATTACCGAAGCACTGTACCCGGAGCAGTGCTCCTGCCTTTGGCTCGATGGGGAACCGGAGATCGGCAAGTTCCGCTTCCACTTTCTCCTTGGTAACCGGCTTCATGATATATCCGCTGGCGTGCATTTTCATTGCGTCTCCGGCATACTCACTGAAACCGGTGACGAAAATGATATTCATCTTCGGATTGATCTCCTTCAGCCGTTTCGCCAGTTCCACGCCGTTCATCCCACGCATATGGATATCCAGGAAAGCGATATCACAGCCTTCCTCTTTTGCATCCTCCAGCAGATCATCCTGGTCATCATAGCAATAGGTCTCCGCATCCGGTTTTGCTCCCCGTACGGCCATCTCCAGCATCTGCAGCATGAGTTCCTCATCGTCGCAACATCTGATGATCATTTCTTCACCTCCGTAATTCTCTGCCTCTGTGACAGGCTCTTCCTTTTCAACTTCCTCCGTGCACATAGTAAGGTCTATTAGTTAAGCCAGCTTGTCATCCTGAGGCGATCAGGATTTCCAGCTTTCTGCCCGGCTCTTTTAGTTCACTCAAGATGTTTCCTTGTCAGGCTCTCTCCGTGGAATCACCACCCTTGCGGTGGTCCCTTCCCCGACGGTGCTTTCGATCACGACCTCTGCACCGATCATTTCCTTAAGTCTTCTTCTGGTATTGTCCATTCCCACATGGGACCTGCCGTCCTCTTTCCTCGGTGCATTTACATCA
>ONWK01000198.1 GCA_900321505.1 uncultured Eubacteriales bacterium | reverse complement strand
TTACCGATCCTCCCTCCGGAGTGAACTTAACGGCATTTCCCAGGATATTGATCAATACCTGCCGGAGCTTCATATCGTCTCCGATATAGTAATCATCTATCTTTCCTTTTATCCTGCAGTCATAGTCCAGATTCCTGTCACGGCACTGCCCGCTGATCATGGTATTCACCTGCTCAAGCATTTTTGAGAAGGAGAATTCCTCATTCTTTATCGTCATCCTTCCGGATTCAATACGTGACATATCCAGTATATCGTTGATGATGTTCAGGAGATGCCGGGCACTGCTGCCGATCTTCTCCAGATATTCCCTGGTCTTCGGAGGAGTCTCAGGATCGTTCAGCGCAATGCTGTTGAGGCCGATTATGGCATTCATGGGAGTCCTGATCTCATGACTCATATTAGACAGAAATACCGTCTTTGCCCTGTTGGCCTCCTCCGCCGCTGCAAGGGCGTTATTAAGCGCTTCGTTCTTTGCGAGAGCATCCCTCATGTCCTGATCAATATCCGTAAAACCGACGCCTATGGCATGAACCATGTGGTCATCACGGTCCTCCGGATGTCTCACGCCCGCCATACGGAGCATTTCATAGGTCTCCCGTCCATCACGTCTGATAAGATAACGGTAGGTAATGATCAGCTCCTTTGCCAGACGCCTGCGGATGTTCTTCGGATCTATGAAATCCAGAAAGCCCGCCCTGTAGGCGGTGGTAACATATCTGTTGGCATATTCTGTAAAGCTGTCATGGAAGGAAAAATGCTCTCCCACATTAATCGCGTCCGCAAAGGGATGATCCGTCCTGTAGCATATTCCCTCGTCGGTATCCAGAGTAACATAGTAAACACAGCGGTAATCCGATGCCATTGCCGTTATCATCTGAGACTGCTCCAGCCCCTGTCTCTCCTGCTCCAGCAGCTGTTCCTGCAGATGCAGCTTTTCTTCGAATTCCTGCTGTTTTCTTTTCTCTGAGATATCCGAAATGAACACATAGTATATACCGCCATAGCTCTCGGTTTCGGTATAATGACCGTAATCATCCACCCAGCGGACCTCTCCGTCCTTCCTTATTATACGGTATTCCGCGTAATCCAGATTCTCATCGCTTTCCTGGATCTGCTCATTTATAGATGCGTTTATTACATCATAATCAGCCGGATGTACCATTCCCCTGAAGGTATAACCGGTAAGTTCCCTGAATTCGTCCATACTGTCACAGCCGAAGATACGCAGTGTAGCCCTGTTGGCATATATAAGCTCCCCGGGTTCCTCCGACTTATAGATAAAAAAGCCTCCTGGCATATGCCTTCCGATCTCTTCAACTAGATGTATGGTTTCTTCATTAAGTGAGAAATGCTTTCCGAACATAGATCATCCTCCCCATACTCAGGTCAGTTCATCCAGTGTCTTTCCGTATGATGGAAGGAAATCTCTCATGAAATCCCATACCTCCGGGAACTCTTCAGCCATTTTATCAAGCGTTTGTTCCGTTGATTTCATTGCTGTACGGAATTCCTGATTTCCGCTCCGTTCTTCCTCAATACATTTGATGTATGCCGAAAGCTTGTCAGCCGCCTTTACAAGCCTGCGCAGCTCAGTCTCTCCGGGATCATCCTCCCGGAATATCTCTTCATATACTCCGCGGATATCTTCGGGGAGCTGGTCCAAAAGACGATGATTGGCCACCGCTTCAACCTCTTTATATGCCCCCCGTATATCCGCATTAAAATATTTCACCGGAGTTGGCATATCTCCGGTGATTATCTCTGACGCGTCATGATAAAGTCCTATCAGGGCTGCCTTATCGGCATCCAGCTTCTTTCCGTAACGGACATTTCCGATGACACAGAGAGCGTGGGCGATCATTGCCACCTCCAGAGAATGCTCACTGAGATTCTCGGGTCTGGAGGAACGCATAAGCGCCCATCTCTCGATATATTTCATTCTTGATATGGTTGCAAAGAAATGTGATTCCAAACAGTACTCTCCTTAGTCCGGTTTTTCTGTATCGGAAGGATCATCTTCCTCTGCCTGTTCCGGTGTCAGATCAGTATCCTCATCCGGAACAACAGTAACAGCTTCCTGATCATCTTCCTCCACAATCTCCGTATCCACAGCCGTTTCAGCTTCGATGTCGGTATTTTCCATAACATCCGCCTCCAGGTTCATGGCGGGTTTCGGGCCTGCTTCCGCCGCCTTTTCTGCGGCATAGGTCTCCCAGGGCATGGGGCCTGCAGGCTCCTCTTCCTTCTCTTCAGCTGCCGGTGCTTCCGTAATCTCCGGCTCAGCCTGTTCATCCTTTATCTTAGGACGCGGCGCGGAAGTAAATGCTCCGTAGTAGCCTTCCTTACGCAGAGCCTCTTTCTTCTTCTGCTTTTCGGATTTAGCCTGCTTATCAGGTTTGGATTCCTTCTCAGCCTTGAACTGTTTATCTCTCTCCCGGTCCTTATCCGTCTTCAAAAGAGAATCACTGAGCAGCCTCTTACCGGCATCCACCTTCTTACCTGAAACCTTCTCATATATTTCAATAAACTCGGTTCCTGTTATAGTTTCGTGGTCATAAAGAAAAGCAGCTATGGCATCCAGTACAGCCTCATTTTTCTTAAGCAGCTTATACGCCCTCTCATAGGCACGCTTGATGATGCCCCGGACCTCATTATCTATCTTTGTCTCCGTCTCATCGGAGCACTGAAGCACTGCACGGCGGTCCAGATATTCACCGGTGATCCCTTCCAGCTGTACCATGCCGAATTTTTCCGACATACCGTACATGGTGACCATTTTTCTTGCCTTCTCCGTTGCCTGCTGGATATCTGATGCAGCGCCTGTAGTGATGGACGGGAATTTCAGGGCTTCCGCCGCACGGCCTGCACAGGCGATCACGATATCCGCTTCGATCTCAGCCTGGGTCTCCATGGTCTTTTCTTCATCCGGCACCTGCCATACATAACCCAGCGCTCCGTTGGTTCTGGGAACAAT
>ONWK01000224.1 GCA_900321505.1 uncultured Eubacteriales bacterium | reverse complement strand
AATGCTCTTCAGCATACGCTCCGCCTCAACAAGACCGTCCCTGCAGGGTACGCATTTCCCGCAGGACTGGTTCATGGACATCTGCAGTATCGAACGGTACATTACCAGAGGACACATTCCGGGCGGATAGGATGTCATCCTGGATTTAAATCTGTTAAGGGCAATATCCATACGCTCGTTGATATTGCCTTTTACGGCCAGCTTTCTTGTCATTTGGTACCCCCTTATCACATCAGTATTTTTTATAGAAGTATTTCATCAAAACCGGTGTTCTCCATGATCTCGCGTATCACGCTGTTTACATTTGTAACATGAAAAGAACCGCCGCCTGTCAGATGCCTGCGGATCAGCAGAAGCACCCGCAGCCCGGAGGAAGAAAGATACTCAAGCTTCTCCATATCTATGATGATCTCCCCGAAGGTCCTTTTACCGACCTCCTCATTAAACCTTTTCATCATTCCATCCGAACCTGCGGTATCCAGCTTTCCCTCCATCACCATATGCATGGAAGTATTCCTGATCTCAATTGTCATCCTGAAACGCGTATCCTCATGATTGATGAACTCTGCTTCCTGTAATTCTTCCGGAACAGGACTCTGTACATCCTCTTCCGCAAAAATCTGCCGTTCTTCTTCCATCATGTACCTCCCTGAAGCCTTCATAAGCCACGTAATTTAAGTCGTAATAATTCCATTACATGATTACAGGGTCAAAAGCCCGTTCTGCGGCAGCCTGCCAAAAAAACGCTTTTGACACCAGCATCATTATATACTAAACCCCCGTATAATAACAAATACTTTCTGATCTTTTAACCGCGTGAACCTCCGCGGCAGCGCTAGATCGTAAGTGTATCTATCCTTTCAGCCAGATCTGCGATCTTATCCATGTAATGATCCGCCATCCTGCGATCCTCCTCGGACAGCGCTCCCTTCTTGCGGAATTTACGAACCAGACGCATATAGCAGATGATCGACGCCTTTTCCATAACATCCCGTATCCTGCTCTCGTCATCCGTTTTCAGATAATCTGCCAGAAAAGCACGGAAGAATTTCTTTGCCGTATCATAGGAAAATCCCATGAATTTTTCAACCACCGCGGGATCATCCTCTCCCAGGGTCACATAGAAATACATAAGATCGCTGATCTCGGAGATCGCCGGTCCTCTGGAGATCCTGTCCATATCGATAAGGAGCGGTTCGCCGTTCTGAAGAAACACATTATTTGTGTGAAAATCTCCGTGAACCAGGTGATTGGTCTCGGGGATCGCCCTTACAAGCTCCCTGCATTTTTCCGCCAGTTCCTCTCTCTCTCCGGCGAAACAGTCATCAACCCGGGCAAGCAGGGTATCCCTCATATCCGGGAAACCATCCTCTTCTTCAACCGTTGCATCATGTATCTGATGCGCGAGTCCCGCCATGATCTTCGCATAATCATCAACTCTTCCCGGATCCTTTGCAATATAGGATGAAATGGTCTCCGAATCCACCAGCTCATACATGGCGCCGTAGCTCTGACCGACGGCAACGATACCGAAGGATATCTCCGTGGGAATACCCAGGATGAATGCCTTACGGCAAAGCGCGATCTCACGTTCCACATCACTGTAGGTGTTGTTCTGATTAAATACCTTTATTACAAGCTCATCATCATAACGGTATACATCGCCCTTGGCACCGCGGCCCAGCAGCCTGCATCCGTCTATGGATACTTCCCTGTATTTCCTGTACTTTGCCTTCTCGGAATCAAAGGTTCCGGGCCAGATGGAATTGATATGCTTTATCAGCTCCTTGAAAGCCCCTGTTTTATTCAGAGCAAGCTCCACACTCTCTGCTACGCTCTTGTAATACCAGCACTGTTCATCGGGATTGCTCTCATGCAGCATGCTCCAGAGTTTTTCACCGTTCTCGGAGTAAATACCTGCCAGAGACCTGATATTTGCCAGCTTATCCGCAAGCCACAGCATCTTGACACCGATATCTTCAGTGTTCTTCAGAACCTTAAGCGATTCCTCCTTGCGTCTTTTCCATGTATTCTCCGGCTTCTCACCCGGATAATCATTTTCAGACTCGGAAGACACGATAAAAGCAACCCTCTTGCCGAAGCGCTTCTCGATCTCCTCAAGTGTACCGTCGGTATCCTCCACAATGTCATGCAGGATGCCGGCGCTTATAACCTCCTGGTCGTCTGTCATGGTAGCCAGTATCTGGGCCACCTCCATGGGATGAAGAATATAGGGAGTCCCCCCGAATTTACGGACCTTGCCCTGATAGAGCACGGTAGCATAAATAATGGCTTCTTCCAGCATATTCATCATGATTCGATTTCCTCCTTCATTGCCTGTGTCATGCGAAGTATTTGTACCATACATTCTGTCACGGAAATGTCACACCCGCGGTGCGAACAGTTACCCCTTTTTTTACTCACCCTCCAGCGTTTCGGCCCGCTGTGCGATATTCTGTTTGAAATTGATCACATCATGATCATACTCCTCATCCATATACGTGGAGTGAATAAGGAAATCGGCCGTGGCCTTGTTGTTGGCAAAGGGGATATCGTAGACCTGCGCTATCCTCATCAGCGCCTTCACATCCGGATCATGGGGCGCGGCTGTAAGGGGATCCGAAAAGAATATTACAAAGTCTATCCTTCCCTCCACTATCTTTGCACCGATCTGCTGATCGCCGCCGAGAGGGCCCGAATTGTAGCCCCTCACCGGAAGCCCCGTGGCGTCCGTGATCATCCTCGCAGTAGTTCCGGTACCGCAAAGGAAATGCTTCCTCAGTATGCTTTCATTTTCCTTGCACCACTGTATGAGCTGATGTTTTTT
>ONWK01000174.1 GCA_900321505.1 uncultured Eubacteriales bacterium | reverse complement strand
ATCCACAGTATAAAGATACAGGTACTTCAGTTCAAGCGTGGAGCATACGGATGAATAATACCTATTTCTGAGAGTACCGCGGGTCTCATCTACTATTTTTTGGAAATCCGTGAAACTCATATCTACGTCAAATTCATTATACAGATCTTCGGAATCACGCAGAATATTATAATCCGGATCATACAATTCCAGCATCATCAATGCTATATAACACCCGTTAAGCGCAGACTCCCCTCCCTGCTGGATAGCCCTTTCCATCCTTATATTCCTGCTGATGGAAAAAACCAGAAGAGTCCCCAGGATGGCAGCAGCGGTAAAAAGCAGGGTGATCTTAACGATCAGCGGCATTCTCAGGCGTTTCTTCTTTTGGGTTTTCCCGTTATCACTCATTCTTAACCCCTTACTGTCACTGCGGTACCTTCGGCGTCCAATATTCCCTGTTATAAATGTCCGTCAGCAGATATGTGACCTGAGTATCCGAATTAAGGTTCACGTAGCTGAGCATCGTATCACGTCCATAGGTGATGGTATTTCCCATCATATATGTGTTCTGGTATACGCCGTCATAGGTATAATAATCACATACCAGATCTATCTTTGTTCCGTACGGGATCTCCGTGATACCCTTTGCTATCGTATCCGTCTCACCGTCCACATAATCATAACGTGCACCGGCGATATAACCCTGGGGGTTATCCTTGTCAAATACTACTATGAGAGTTGCCCTTACTCCGTCAAGATAGCATAAGATATGACCTGTAGTAGTTGTATTTCCCGAATCATCAGTTATCTCCGAATCCACATAAAAGGCTACGGGCTGATTGTTCAGTGCAAGCCATATTCCGTCAAAATCACCGAGAAGCCTGCCGTCATCATCGAATTCATAGGTGGTATCAAGTCCGAGATCGATATATCCTTCACCGTCATCATACCAGATATTGACCTGAAGGCTCTGTATCAGTTCCCAGTTCTCCTTTGTGACCGACATGGTATGGCTTCCGTCGGATTCGGTATTCCATACGAGCTGGGATGTATCAAACTGATTCTTTGATATATATTCGGCCGCTGCCGATACATCCATATCAGACATATACTCCGCCGCGCTGCTGTCAATACCCGTAACGGATCTGCCTCCGCTGAGGAAAGCCCCCAGGAGTGAGGATATGCCATCAGATCCGCTTGCACCGCCGCCGCTCAGGAAGCTGCCTCCGAGCAGGGAGCCCAAAGGAGAACCCGTGCCGCCTGCAGATATCTGTCCGCTGGTCTCAAGACTCGCAAATGCCTTTATACAGTCCGAGTATTCGGATCCGAGTCCGATAGCGCTGTTATTATTAACAGCGGTATTTACACTGCTTGCCTTACGATACGGGAAATAGATGGATATACCGAAGGCATTTGTCATATTCGAAGAAGTACGGTTATACTTTACACATTTAAGAAGGGACTGTGTAAGCTCCTTAGCCTCTTTTGTCCCCACATTCTCGGCAAAATTCACCAGATCCACCTGGTCGATACCCGATGACGAGAACTCCCTTGAGCCCGCTCTTGCATCCGATACTGCCTTATAATCATCGCCCTTGATCATGGCGCTGGTGGAACTGGAGAAGGAAGAAAGCTTCGAAGGAACCGTTGCGGAAAGCTCCGCAAGGTCGATGACCGAAAGTGTAGTCTTCTGACCTGAGCACTTTCTTGCGCATTCATCCACAAAACCGTCAACTATATTCTTGCCTATCTCAATAGTAGGCATTGATGTATTCTTTGAAAGCTCATTGAGCCAGTTTGTATAATACCAGCCTATACCCGGCTCCGTCTCCTCGGATGCGATCAGATAATCAGCATAGTTGCTGGTCATGACTGCAGTTTCAAGAGTAGCCATAAGGCAGGCATCAAAACCGATAAAATCAAATGTGATGCCTCCGTCCTTCAGAGCCTTGTTCATGGCTGAGAGCCCCATGGAGCCGGAGCTCTTATGCTTCTCATCATAGCCGAAACCGGACAGCGATCCACCGCCGTGATCCCAGAAAATGAGTTCATTTCTGTCAGCCGGATAATACTGCGCACAGAAACGGATGAATTCAGTAAGTGTGGCAGGATCGGTCATGGGCTTGTCTCCCACATCCGCTACAAGCTGTGCCAGCTGGCCATCCTGTATCTTATAGATCTGGTTGGTCTTATTGCTGATGCCGCTGGTCTTCCATCCTGTACATCCGCCGGTATATATTATGATGTTGACCTTCGAACTGATGCTGGCCGCAGCCATTTCCCTCATATCGTTCGTTGCCATACCGCTGCGGCTCTCAAGATCCGTGCCGCACATATATACCATTATCGTAACGGTATCCTGGTTATTACCCTTTATCGCCGTGCGCTTCGGAGCTGCCGCGCTGTCAACCTCAGTATTAAGCCTGCCTGTATTGTTAAGACCGCTGAGCCAGCCTGCCGCAGAGCTTGCCACATTACCCGAAAAGCCTCCGAGCAGTCCGCTGACCAGTCCTCCGACTCCCGAACCGCCGCCTGAACTGCCGCTCGACCCGCCGGAACTTCCGCCCGGAGTAGAGCTTCCGGAAACGGATGAGGATGAGCCGCTGTCACCTGATGATCCGCCTGTAAGCATGGCTGTAAGACCACCGCCGCCTCCGAGAAGAAGAACGATGATTATGGCTATTATGGACATCTTTCCTCCGCCGGCTCTCTGTCCTCCGCCGGATGATGATACCCTTCCGCCGCTGCTCTGGCCGGTACGTCCCGAATAGGCATCCTGTCTTCCCTGCGGACCGGTATTAAGTCCCTCCCCTCTTCTCTTGATGGGATCGGCATTGCCGGTCACATTTTTAGGTCGATTATTACTCTTTGGTTCCATGATTCTTCCTTTCTTAAAAACGAATGATCAGGCCATGTCTTCTGCTTTACGGAAGACATGAGTTATTATACTATAAAACCCTGACTACTAACAATAAAAACATCGTTTTTTCTTGTGGAACGCCCCTGTTTCTGTTAGAATTAAAGTATCTGTGTATTAGTAAAAAAGTATAGACTGGAAAGAAAGGAGGATCATATGGGACGCATAGTTTATTTTGATTTTGCGGCAGCAGCCATACTTGTTATCCTTCTTTTTTCCATTTTTTTCAGAAGAATGTACCGTGGCCGCGTTAACGGCATATTTATCATACTTCTTTTTGTGATTCTTCTGAATACCGTCTGCGATATCCTTTCCACCAGAGAGCTTTCATTTATCAGTGATCCCTCTGCCCGGAATTCCTTCAGAATAGTCATTAGTACCTTCTACTTCATCTTCCGGATAAGTGAAGGACCTCTTTATTTCCTTTTTATCGCATTTCTGACCGGATCCTGGAATCGTCTGAAGACTCATAGGATATTGGGGATTATTTTCCTCTTACCCTTTATCGCATGCCTGGTTCTTATGATCCTGAACATGATCTTCCATAATGTATTCTATTATACGGGGGACGGAGAATATCATCGTGCCGGAATGGTTGCGGTACTATATGCCGCCGGGGCCTTTTACCTTCTGTGCGCCTTCATCCTGCTGCTCCGGAAAAGCAAGATGCTTGATACAGAGAAGTTCATCGCACTTCTCTCCATGTTTGTCCTGCAGATCCTCGCCATAGCGATCCAGTTATTCTATCCGGATTATCTGCTTGAGATGTTCTCAATGGCCATCATGGGTATGCTGGTCACCAATATAGTGCTGAGGCCCGAGGAAAATGTGGACTTCACCACCGGTGCACGTTCATATAATGCCTTCACCAAGGATATGCAGCAGATACTGCTTTCCGAACAGCCCGTATCCATTATCTTTGTCAGACTTAAGAATAATTCTTCCCTGAATTCTCTTCTGGGAAATGAGCCATATCAGGAGCTTCTTCGCAGGATCTCGGGATATATGGATTCAAATCCCACGGATGTACTCACACAGAGACCCGGCCGCGAAGTATATTACATGTATGCCGGTCTTTATGCTATCGTGATCGAAGGCAGGAACATCGAGCCTCATGTAAAGTTTGAGGCGGAAAAGCTTCTCAGAACCCTGCAGGAGCCATTCAATATCAATCAGCTGGATCTTGATCTGGATGTTGCCGTCGGTACGGTACGCTGTCCCGAGGATATCAGTAAATGGGATGATCTTATAACATTTGCAAACACCTTTGACCGCGTCACGCCGGAAGCCGAGGTCACGAATTATCTCACCATTGCGCCGGACAAACAGTTCCGTCTTGCCGCAGAGATAGATAATATAATAGGCAAGGCTATCGCAAATAACAGCTTTGTCATGTACTACCAGCCCATTTATTCGGTAAAGGAAAAGGCCTTCACCACAGCCGAAGCCCTTATCAGACTGATAGATGATAAAGAAGGAATGGTTTCGCCGGGGCTCTTCATTCCTGCTGCGGAAAAGAACGGCACCATCCATAAGATCGGCGATTTCGTTATCCAGGATGTATGCCGGTTTATAGAAGAAAATAATCTGTCTAAACTGGGACTTCATTTCATAGAAGTAAACCTGTCCACTGTACAGTGTATGCGCAATACAGTGGTAGACCGTATCGGTCAGTGTCTGTCCAGCCATCATGTAGACCCCAGCAATATAAATCTGGAGGTAACCGAAACAGCCTCCAATTTCGTGCATGACACCGTACGTACCACCATATTCTCTCTGCACTCTCTCGGACTGAATTTTGCTCTTGACGATTACGGAACCGGATATTCAAATCTCCAGAGAGTTGTTGATATGCCCTTTAACGCCATCAAGCTGGACAAGCGGTTTGTCGATGAATGGGAGCATCCCCGTATGAGATCCGTCATCCAGAATACCATACGGATGATAAAGGATCTCGGTGAAGAGATCGTTGTTGAAGGCGTTGAAACAAAAGAAGCCGCTGAATGGTTCGCAAGCCAGGGTTGTGATTATATACAGGGATTCTACTACGCACGTCCCATGCCAGAAAAGGAATTCCTGCATTTCCTGATGAATCAGTAACTAAAAAGGGCTGCCGCATCTCAAATGCAGCAGCTCTTTAAAAATGCTTTTATTCTATTATCGGCTTAGCCGAAATGTCTCAACAGCAGCCCCTAAGAGTCTTGCTGTGCCATTATTGTTCTATTTTTCCACTATGCCAGTGCCAGTAATGGAATCCTATCATGAGGATATAGAAGGTGACAGCAAAAAAGAATGTAAATGCCATCAACGGAACCGAGAATTCTTTGTCTTTCTTCATGTGTATTTCCTCCCTCTATCGGATTACAGATCTTTTTACTTGAAGTATCTGTCCAGCAGGCCCTTGAATGCCTTTCCGTGTCTTGCCTCATCGCGGGCCATTTCATGTACTGTATCATGGATGGCATCGAGGTTAAGCTCCTTAGCACGCTTTGCCAGATCAGTCTTACCTGCGGTAGCACCGTTCTCTGCATCAACACGCATCTCAAGATTCTTCTTTGTACTGTCTGTCAGTACCTCGCCAAGCAGCTCGGCGAACTTTGCGGCATGCTCTGCTTCTTCGTAAGCTGCCTTCTCAAAATAAAGGCCAACCTCGGGATAACCCTCACGGAATGCAACACGTGCCATGGCAAGATACATACCAACCTCAGAGCACTCTCCTGTGAAATTCGAGCGAAGATCCTCAATGATATCTTCACGAACACCCTGTGCAACTCCCACAACATGCTCTGCAGCCCATGCCATATCTTCATCCATCTTATTGAACTTGGATGCCGGTGCGTGACATACGGGGCACTCAGCCGGTGCGGCATCACCCTCAAAAACATAACCACATACTGAACATACAAATTTCATGCTTCAAAACCTCCCTTAATATAATAATCCGGAACAGCTCTCTCCGGTCATACTTATACTGTAAAGTTTACCATTTATTCCTTATCGCCGTCAACTGTTATCGGGGTATTTTTGTAAACCTTTTCATCACTGCTTCCCGCGCTTCCGTCAAGCTCATAGTAGAATACAACGCCATCCTCCGCATTATAGACACCATAGTCCTGTCCATGGGATTTCTGAATGGCTTCCACTATGGAAAGCCCTATGCCCGACCCACCGTATTCTCTTGTCCTTGCCGCATCTTCCTTATAGAATTTTATGAATACCTTTTCAAGCGCTTCATCGGAAAGTCTGGGACCTTTGTTATAAACAGAGACTCTGACATTATTTTCTCTCTTTTCCGCCGTTACCCGGATCACACCGCCTTCCTCAACATAATGTATGGCATTTGAGAGGTAGTTGGTGAACACCTCCTCCATCATAAAAGCATCTGCCCAGACAAAGAGATTATCGCTGAACTCTGTTTCAAGCTTTACCTGCTTCTGATCCATCAGTATCCTGTTATTGGCTATAACATTTTTCAGCTGTTTTGACAGATCATAGCGGGCTATATTAAGCTTCTCGGTTCCGAACTCAAGCTCATTAAGATTGAGCAGCCGCATGATCAGCGTATTCATCTTGGATGCCTCATCCACGATAACATCACAGTAGAATTCACGGCTTTCAGGATCATCCTGTACCGCATCCTTCAGGCCCTCGGCGTAGCCCTGTATCAGAGCCAGTGGCGTTTTAAGCTCATGGGATACATGCGACAGGAATTCCGAGCGCATTTCCTCTATCTTCTCTTTCTCTTCGATATCCTGCGCCAGTGATGCATTTGCAGATTTAAGTTCGGAAATGGACTGTTCAAGCTTGGTGCTCAGTTCATTCATGCTGTGGCCCAGCTCACCTATCTCATCATTACTGGTTTCCGGAGCCTTTGCCTCGAAATCCATACGTGACATTTTCCTTGCCACATGCGACATGCGGATGATGGGCTTTGTCACTGTATTTGAGAAAATTAGGATTACGCCGGTTTCAAGAGAAATGATCACAATGGCAACGATAAGAAAGAGTCTGCTTGAAAAAAGAATACTGTTATTAAGCTGCTCCAGCGGACGTTCAAGAATTATCACATAGCCGTTATCCAGAAGCCCCACCAGATCAAAGGATCCGTCCCAGTTCAGGAACTTATATTTCGGATCGGCATTTCTCAGGGAACTGAAATCAAAATCATCGATCACCTTCTGAAGAGATTCCGCTTCCGCATCATTTATTACCACAGATGAATATAACTGGTTATTTCTGTAATCAATGATGAATATGGTGGCATTTGACGGGTTATCAACCCTTTCATAGAGTTCTCCCGAAGATATCAAAAAAGGACGCGGAAATCCCATACTATCCTTGAATAAAGCATTACAGGATTCGTATGTCGTGATAAGATTACTTCTCGCGTCCAATATATAGAAATTTTTTATAAGATTATTGCTGAGGAACCATGCTGCCAGAATAGCGACAACAGTAATACTCACTACAAGCCCTGCAAGCTTGAAGCGGAGGGAATGTCTGAACCGGTTGGAGGGTCCGCCTGCCAATCTCATGCTCCGTATTACTCCTTAGTCACTTCAAATTTATATCCCATAGCCCAGATGGTATGAATATATTTTCCCTGTTCACCCAACTTTGCCCTTAGCTTTTTAACATGAGTGTCGATAGTTCTTGCATCTCCGAAATAGTCATAATTCCAGACGCCGTTCAGTATCTTCTCTCTGGAAAGTGCTATTCCCTGATTCTCCATAAAGAACTGCAGGAGTTCGAACTCTTTATATGAAAGCTCTACAGGATTACCGTCCACAGTCACCTGATGTGCCGTGATATCAAGGAAGATACCGCCTGCCTCCAGAGACTGTACGCTTTCTTCCTGTGTCGTTCTTCTCAGTATGGCATTTACTCTTGCCACAAGAACTCTGGGACTGAAGGGCTTTGTGATATATTCATCAACACCGATGGAAAAGCCTCTCAGTTCATCCTTTTCTTCGGATTTTGCAGTAAGAAGAATGATCGGAACCTTTGACAGCTTACGTATCTCCTCGGCTGCCTCGTATCCATCCATCTTCGGCATCATAATATCCATTATGATGAGCGCGATATCCTTTGACTTCAGAAAGATATTATATGCTTCCTCTCCGTCGCAGGCTTCCGTCACTGAGTACCCTTCCTTATTAAGGAAATCCCTGACCAGTTTACGCATCCTGGGCTCATCATCCACTACAAGGATCTTCGTCTCTCCCATAGCTTCACCCTTTTAAAAATCCCTTATTCACCGGCAGCTTCCGTAGCTTTTTCGGTGGCTTTTTCAGTAGTCTCGGTAGTTGCTTCCGTCTCGGCTTCCTGTGTCACTCTTCCCTCAAGGTTGATATTGTTAGCCTTGCACAGATCTCTGAGCTTAGTTTCATATTCCTGAAGCTTGCCGTGAGAATCATTTACCTTGTTCTGTGCATATTCAAGCAGACTCGTATCAACATTCTTTATAGCGTTTATAACATCCTCGATGGCCGCACGCTGAAGATCCGCACTCTCTACATAGAGCTTCTTCAGATTGGCAACATCCTCATGAACCACCGGGATGGCATTAAGCTTGCTCAGATATGAATCATACTTGGGAAGCGCCTGTTCGGTAAGAGTTGTCATCCATTTATCCGAATCCCTGTCGCTGTTTTCCGAAAAGTAAGCGTTAAAAAGCGCAACCGCCTCATTCCGCTCTGCTTCAATAGCCGGCAGTTCGGTTCCCACAAATGAAAGTATTTCATCCTGAAGTGTCATTGCTGCTTCGGTGGACGCACCGCCTTCAGTAGCAGACGCAGCCATATCTGTGCTTGTCTCCTCCTTACTGCCACAGGCTGTCATACCCAGTGCCAGCAATATACCTGTAAGGAGCATTGCAATTTTCTTTTTCATGTTTCCTTCTCCCTGAAATCGTTAGAAATAATGAAACCATCCAGTGAAACCCCTCGATCACACATAGATAAGTGACAGTATAACATGATTTTACGGAAGATGCAAGTTTTCATATTCCGCACTTCAATATGCCTTCGATATGTTCAAAAACGCAGGATATCTGTTATCAGACATCCCGCGTTATCTGTTCCGTGTTTCCGAAAAAAGCACTTACGGATCATGATGATCTACGGATTCTGACATACTCCCGAGCTGTCAAATTTATATGTCTTTCCACCGATCTTCTTTGATCCTGTCACCATGCTTCCGTCGCTGTTAAAGTAATACCATTTTCCACTGATCTTAAGCCAGCCGGTCTTCATCTCGCCGTTTTTGAAGTAGTACCATTTTCCGGATATCTTCTTCCAGCCGTTCTGCATTACTCCGTTCTTGAAATAATACCATTTCTTATTGATCTTCTGCCATCCGTTTACCATGTACCCCTTGGAATCAAAGTAGTACCATTTTCCGGATATTTTCTGCCATGCGCTCTTAACCTGTGTTCCGTCAGCTCTATAATATTTCCATTTTCCGTTATCTTTTACCCAGCCTGACTTACCGGCAGATGAACCGCCGCCTGCTTCAGACTCCCCGCCGAGCTTCAGCGCTTCGTTATGCCACATGCCGTAAGCATTCTGTTTTCCTGCAAAGAATACATCTCCCATGGATGAATCTGCAGCAAGTTTCTTATTTACTGCCTTGTTATTAACAAAATCGTTTTTCTCTTTTGCGATCGCCGTCATAACCTTTTCATCGCAGGTCAGTGCCGTAAGGAGCTTTGCAGCCGCAGCCCCCTGATTTCCGAGATCCTTTGCAAAAAGGAATGTTCCGCCCCAGTTAAAGCTGACAGGGCCTTCACATACAGCGTATTTCCCGTCTTCCACTCCATTTCCCCACAGCAGTGACTTCATCCATATTGTCCCGTAAAAACAGAAAACTTTTCCGTTTTTAAAATCTTGAAACCATCCATCATTCCATATATAAGAGCCTGTGTCATATGATTTATAATCATAGGTCTTCAATAACTCCTGTAACTGAAAAAAACAGAACTTGGGATAACCGGCATCCGGATCATATGAAACCGATGTTTTATTCACTGCGGTTGACATATAATAACCCTTAGCCTTCATCTTTTTTGCAACATCATTAAACTTTGCCGGTGTGGAGATCATCTCCTGAACTTTGTCCGGATCGCTGGTTCCAAGTACTTCCTTTGCAATGGAAACATTATAATAAAAATTTCCCGGACACAGATTCCAGCTTACGGCACGAAGCTCCCCGTTAACAGAGCCCAGATCCTTAACATATTTATAAGCATTACTGTAGTCTGATTCCTTAAAGCCGGTCTTGGATATAGCGTCCGCTTTCCTGATATATTTTGGCACATTTGCGATATCTGCAGCAAAAATGATCGTATATCCGTTATATTTTCCATTCAGTACCTGCTCAAGATATGGAAGGGTATCATTATTGCTTATGCCCATATTGATATAATTAATCTTGGATTCCAGTTCCGGATATATTTTTGTTGCAACCCTGATGCTGTTATGCAGATCCTCATCCCAGGAAACTACATTTACCATATTAGCATTTAAGCCATTCATCCAGCCCTGGGTTGCTGCCTCTGCTGTATCCTTCGCAGGACCGAAACCTGCGATCATCAGTGAAAAAATAAAAGACAGCGCCAGCAGTAAGCATACCTGTCTTTTTCCCCTTGTTCTTAACCTCATACCTTATTCCTCCCATCATTTAACATAAAAGGTAAATATACTACAGGGAGTATTATAGTCCTGATAAGATATAATTTCAATGATCAAATATCCCGATACCTTTCATAAAGATCCGGCCTTCTTTCCCTGGTTATCATCTCCGACTGCTCCAGACGCCAGGCGGCAATCTTTGCATGGTTGCCGGAAAGCAGCACATCGGGTACCCTGAGTCCTTCGTATACCTCAGGCCGTGTATATTGGGGGCACTCTAGCAGATTATCGTGAAAGGTTTCGGATACCGAGCTGTCATCATCTCCCAGGACACCGGGAATGAGACGTGCCACCGCATCAACTATGATCATGGACGCCAGCTCCCCTCCGGTAAGTATATAATCACCCACGGAGAGCTCCTCCGCATTAAGCAGCTGCAGTGCCCGTTCATCCACACCCTCATAATGGCCGCAGAGAAGGATCAGGGGCGTTTCGGGAGCAGCTGAAAGCTCTTCGGCTATCTCCTGCCTGAAGGTCCTTCCCTTGGGTGAAAGGTAGATGGCCCTGGGTTTTTCCGTGATATCACGGGCCTCAAGGTCCTCCAGTATACCCTTGTAACAGCGGTAAATGGGATCCGCCTGCATCAGCATTCCGGGACCGCCGCCGTAAATATAATCATCCACATGCCTTGAACGGTTCTGAGCATAATCACGGATGTTCCAGGAACGTGTGCTTATAACACCTTTTTTTACCGCCCTTCCGATAATACTTTCTCCCATGATCATGTCAGTCATTTCCGGGAAAAGTGTCATTACGTGAAATTCCATAATCAATCCTCTTCTAATCTATGAAAAAGCAGATATAACAAAAATCCTCTGCTCCTGATCTGCATACTTTTTCAGGAGAAAACCTGAACCCTTTACCATGGTCTCACTCTTCATCCACCATACCCGGGATCAGACGGATGATCATCTTTCTTCCCTCAACATCAACCTTTTTGATGAATTCATCGACTGCAGGAAGCAGGAATTCCTTCCCGTTATCCTGTCGGATGCGGTATACATCCTGAGCTCCCGTTTCCATATAGTCCTCGAGTAT
>ONWK01000347.1 GCA_900321505.1 uncultured Eubacteriales bacterium | reverse complement strand
TTTTCAGAATAGTCACATATGGATTCACACAATATCCACCTCATGCATTATGGTGCCGGGGGCTACCAGCTGATGATCCGGCCGTTCAGCGTTTGGTGATAACCGGTGCTGTCCAATTTTCAAGGGCTGCTGTATCAGGCAAATATATCCTCATATATAAATGGAATCCTTCAGGATCTGTCGGAAGCACATACATATCAGATTCTGTATCAGTATTCGATGTAAGCAGGATGTCCACTGAACCGTCGTCATTCAGTTTGAAATCCGAACGATCATTTACACAGTACCTGTCCAGCGGGTTTGCAATAAGGAAATCGTCATTTCCGTAAGCTGTTACCGACCAGAAGCCCTTTTCCATAACCGGCGGCAGCGAATCAAAATGCAGAATATAATCCTGTTTGCCATCAAATGGATCGCCGCTCACGTCAGCTGCACATTTCGGGTATATCGCAACCTCGGTAGTGTTCGCTCCGAAGCCTGATACAGCCACAGCCGCACGGTAAGTATATTCCGTTCCGAAATCACCGATCGGGTCGCCGAAATAATTCCAGATACCAAGTTTTTTTGCAAAAGACAAGGCGTCTTTCGCAATATCGTTGTAGAATTTCTTCAGCATCGCTTTCCATCCGTCGCCGCTCTCATCCTTAAGCACCGCAGGATCAAAATGAAGTCCTGCGCCGACTCCCATAACCGCGATCCTGTCGGTCACCGGCTTGTCTGCATCTGCAGGAGGATTGTCTGCCATCAGCTCATTCGCAAGACTGAAGAATTTCTCCGCACCCATAACGGCTACCGCCTGTACAGGGATAATATCCTTATTGATCGCTTCACCTGCCAGCATGGCGTTATTATGCGCTTCGCCTGAATTATATACACTCAACGGACAGAGATCCATGCCATCCTGTATCTCCACAACATTCGGCAGATCGTCATTGCCGTTAAGGATCACTCTTCCCAGCACCCATGAAATACGTGTGGGCAGTTCCACCTTTGTGACATTTGCGGGGAGCTCGGTCGTATCGCCTTTTCTAACAAATGCGTAAACGCCTGATCTGTCAAGAACTGCCGTTGTATTGGACCACGCGTCCATGATCTGCATTTCCATAAACCTGTCAGTCTCGGGAAGTGTAAGAATGATCGGCTCGTCTTTGACATCAACAATGATCTGCGTGTAGAGCGTATCCACATTCATGGTTACCACAGATTTGTCATCCGAAGATGCAAGCTTGCGGGCATGAACGAGAATATTTGACGGCAGTGTCCTTGCGGTCATTTCCATCAGCACCAGCGGATAGGAAAAGATGTATGCCTCTTCCGCAAGCGACCATACAGCATTCACTAATCCAAACTCCTCACAGATCCGATCATACCTTGGCTGTTCCTTTTCCTTGATCGCTTTTGCAGTGTCATTCATGGTATGATGGATCACATCCGCATCCTTTAACAGTTCATCAAAAGGCGAGTCTTCGTTTCTTTTGTCGTCATGATGATAGATCGCCGAACAGATCATGTCGGTTTCTTCTTCATTCGTCAGCGACAGTTCTGTCAGAATTTCTCTTGCAAGATCCGCCCCCTTATGCGCATGATCATCATAAGAACCGGTCTTATAGGCATGCATATCATGGAGCATTGCGGCCATGGCAGCAAGCTCCGGATCCAGCCCCCTTTTCTTCGCTAAGATCGTTGCAGCAAGCGATACTCCATACAGATGATTAACCGCACTGATCCGGTCATCTTCGTCCGGAATCTGTGCCAGTTCTGCGTTTACATATTTCCTTAGTTCTTTAAGTCTGCTCATCGTCAGCCCTCCCTCATCTAATATTTCTGTGTATAGTCATTTCCTGCTTATCCCCGAAGATACATAATGTCCATCGTCTCCCGCTCCGTTTTTCATCACCCTGTATATCGGTAAAAATCCCGGACATCGCCAAAGTTGATCTTCTTTCCGATCGGTATCGGTGTTCCGTTCCTGAAAAGCAGACTTTGTTCTCCCATATGAAGTCCATGCGTTTCCTGACTGGTTCTCACCATATGAATGATATGATAGCCATCAAATTCATTAAGCACCAGCTGGATGTACCCTTTAAATCACCTACTCTGGGGCAGCATATCATCTTGAATCTAAACCTTTATTACCGCCCAGGGAAGGCGGCTACAAACCCTCGCCTCGCTCGGGCAGTTCCTTCGGAACTTATGCTGCTGCGAACTGAACAGAGTCATAAACCTCATAGAAGGAGTTAACCCCTTCGTCCTTCATTGCATTGCGGCATACAGTCTGGAATACGTAGAATACATCTTTGATCTTTACTACGACGGTTTCACGGATCATATCCATCAGCTCACCCTCTCCGGTAAAAGCTCTGTATGTACATGAATACTTATAAGCCTTGTTGCCGTCCAGTGTAGTTTCACTGATATCACTGTAGCTGCATGCATATGGTGATTCCACCTTCATTCCGGACTTATATCTGTTCATAAGCGACTTTGCCATATCCCTGGCGTCAAATAAATGAGACTGTATCCATCCGCTCCTGAACCAGCTGGCGGTGATCAGCATATTCTCATCTCTGTTATAAATATTCCACATGGGAGCCGGTCCCTTACATGAATTCATTTTCTGTGCCTCTGCTGCTGTGATCTCTGTAAAGCCTTCGGGGATCATAAGATTCATCTTCTCGTTTAATACTGCATTCTTCATGGTTTTTTTCCTCCATATTCTCTGTTTATTTATTCAGCCTTGTGTCGTGGCTTTGTTGTTTTCTATGTGCACATCATAAACCTATGACCTTTACAAGTTCTTTACAGAAAACATGGAAATAAAAAAATGCGTAATAATTATTCAGCACCCCGACTCCGGATGCTGAATAATTACAGCTCTTTAATCTCACCCTTATCAAAATAATAGATATTCTCCATCTTATAACCATACTTTGATCCACCGACACTTATGTGCGGCTCAAATGTAAAAAAGCTGACATCCCCGAGTTTTGCTTTGTTGCCCTTTTCAATATAGATCCTATCCTCTTTCCTGCGGACGATCGAATGACCCAGATTCCCCAGGAAGTCCATATTAATATATCCCTCGGCCATAATGAATTCATTCATGCGATAGTACAGTTCTTCAAAAGTCATCAGCGGACTCACGATTTCCGTCATCCTTTTATGAAGTCTTTTTTCCATTTCAACGCCGCCGCGCCATTCTGAATTCTTGATATCGTCATCTGACTGAACTGCTTTTCCATTTTCAACGATAATGGTCCTTGCATAGTCACCCCATGTATCACCCACTTGAGGACTCAGATCTATTGTTACAATGTCATCCGCAGCAATAACCCTGTCCGAGATAATATACTCTTTTCCGGAAACCGAAACTGTTGTCTCATCACCTGAAAAGACAAATGCACCTATATCATAGTACCAGAAAGAATCCGCTCCAAGCTCACGCATCTTATCTTCGCACAGAGAGCGCACTTCCTTCAGCGTCATTCCCGGCTTTATTTCACCTTTTATGTATTTTATCGTTTCCTTTGCTATCTTTTGAACATTTTTGTATTCCATTAAAGGCTAACCTCTCAATCTTTTTTTGATATGCTGAATAGTTAACAGCAATTTCTGATATGTTTCAATTATGTTTTGACAATTTCTGATATTTTATTATTCTTCGATTTCTGTCATAATAACGATAACCGAAATATTCAGCTCATGCAGTACCGGATACGGCGAATCCGTTATGTCTGACGGCGCCGAACATTTAGATTATAACACTTCTCCATAGAAATGTACTGAAAATGCTTACATAAGGAAAGGACAAACCCATGCAGGAAACATCAGATATCTTAACCGC
>ONWK01000223.1 GCA_900321505.1 uncultured Eubacteriales bacterium | reverse complement strand
TTCTTTCTCAGGCTCCTGCTCCGGTTCCGCCTTCCATTCTGCCTCAGTCTCTTCTTCGGCCTCAGGCTCTGTCTCAGGTTCGATCCTATATTCATTTACCGGTTCAGGTTCTTCTGCCTCCGGCTCCGGCTCAGGTTCCGCCTCCCACTCAACCTCAGGCTCTTCTTCGGTTTCAGGCTCTGTCTCAGCTTCGATCCTGTATTCATTTACCGGTTCGGGTTCTTCTGCCTCAGGCTCCGGTTCCGCCTCCCATTCCACCTCGGGTTCTTCTTCAGGCTCCGGTTCCGTCACAACCACCGGCTCTTCAACCGCCGACGGTTCGATCTCCGGTTCAGGCTCCTCTTCGACCACTTCATTTCTTCTGGTCTCGAAGGGGATCTGGAATGATCTGCCCTCATTTTCAGCAATCCTGTAGGCATTGATTATATCAAAAGGATTCTCATATTCCTCTTCGGCTGCAGGTATAAGATCCGCTATGGAATCCGTTTCTGCAGCAAAGCCGTCATCAAAATCAACGCTGAGAAGCGAATCTTCGTCAATGGTAAGTTCCTGCATTTCCTCTTTGTTCCGTCCTCTGTCGGAAATGGAGCTCGCAAGATTTCTTACCCATCCGCCTGCCTTCTTTTCTGGCTGTCCGCTTTCCTCCCCGGCCCCGTCTCCGGTATCCGGCGCCGTGTCCGGCTTTTCTCCGGCTGACTCTTCCCCGTCTGCTGCAGGCATTTCCTCCTGCTCCCCGGGAGCCTGCTGCTCTTTATCACCCTCCGGAGCTACCGCATCCTCACTGCCTTCCTCAGATCCGTCAGCAGCCTCTTCGGAATCTTCTTCATCTTCTCTGGGCTTTTTCCTGAATTTACGTTTCAAAAAGGATTTGAATTTTGTCTCGGTATCAGGAGTGTCCAGGATCTCCGCCTCTCCTTCATCATCATCCGGTTCTTCATCTTCGATGATGCTCGCATCATCCGGATGCAGCCTGTCATAATCCTTTTTCAGCTGTTCCAGTTCAAGTCTCCGGATTTCCTCTTCCTCAGGGTCCTTATCCTCCCGCTCTTCCTCAGCATAGATATAAAACAACTTTTCGGCGGAAAGCCTTCCCTGCAGGACATCCCGCACCTGCTCGCTCCGCCTGCTCCTCTTAAATGTTGCGCAGTAGTCTGACGCAAGCATTTCCGTATCCTGTCCGTCCATGAAATTTATCAGGAACAGTTCAAAACTCCACTCCTCATCCATATCATGGATGTACCAGGGATCAAGATATCCCCTGAGCTCGGAAAGCGGTGCTCTTCCCGCCTTTTCCATAACATATGACAGCTTGCGTATCTCCTGCTCGGAGCCGTGAACAGAAGCTATATACTGTTCGCGGTAAAGCTCCGCCAGCTTACGATATCCCAGTTTCAGATAAAACCGTATCAGTGAAAAAATGATCCGGCCCGATTCAGGTCCCATGGCATGCGCCTTAACATACATGTTGCGGGCATCCCTGTATCTGCCGACATTTTCATATACCTCTCCGCATATCCGCAGGAACTGCGGATTCAGAGAGGCTTCAAGATTCTGGGAATCCAGGATCTCAACCGCGAGACTGTACTCCCTTGCCTCTGCAAGCTCTTTTATCTTGTTTACACTTGTCATGCTAAGTCCGGAGCCCAACTCTGTTCACCTCGTATCTAAGATTATCGGTCTTCTTCCTCAAAGACCTTTTCTACCTTTTCGATCACGGTATCCTTCATATTTCCGCGGGTCTTCTCATACTGAATACCCGACTCCATGATCTCGAGCAGCTGCAGACGGTACCTGGCATCGATAGACTTGATATAATCCATGAGTACGTCCTTGATCTCAATGACATACTCCTTTTCACGCATCTTGTCGATCATTTCCTCATAGTTAAATGTTGTAGTTACCTTTATATCATCATGCTTACGTCCGCAGACAACGCATTCATCCGTACCCGCCTCGTTTACATGTCCGCAGTTACAGGTCCAGATCATACCGTCAGTCTGGTACTTCTCAACCGCATCCAGACCGCGTTTTGCCTTGAGAGATTCAAGACGCCTTGCGCTCATGCTGACATTGATGGGCGTATCGTTGCAGGCAAAAACGCCTCTGGGAGTCGCATACTTGCTTACGATCACCCTTGCCTCCTTAAGGAGAAGTACGTCATTTACGCTTATCTGTGCCGGCACGAACTCGGATTCTATCTGCGTTACATTTCCCTTTTTAAATACAAAATCCACATCCTTGACTATCAGCCTCTCGTCATAGAGGTTTGTAAACTCCACATTTCCGCGGATGCCGAGGATGTCCTCCTTGTTATAGTTGAAGAACAGAACCTTCATATCAACTTCGCCGTTGCTGCGTTCCTTAAGCATAACCTTTACGGGACGCGGAACCAGTCTGGCATAATAATTCATTACCACCAGATCCTTGCTGATACGTTCTATCTCTGCCGGGATCTCCTCCACGACTACTGCCGTACCTGTTGCTATGGCTCCGAAGGAACCGCCCTCAAGAGTTGTATATGCTGTCTGAATCCCGATTATCGCATTTGCCTTTTTCTTGGCAGCGGCCTTGAGAAGTCTGGACTCCGCATCCTCCTTTGCCTTCTCAACCTTGACAAGATCCTGATCGGACGCATTGGTCACGCTCGCCGCAATACCCTTAAGAAAATTAGAACCGAGAATAGCTTCACCCGATACGATACCAAGATATTCCCTGATCGTATAACCGTCAAAGCCGTTCCCGGTTGTCAACATGATATTCTCAGACATTGGAAAAACCCTCCTCCTACATAATCTTTAAAATTATACCATATTCCGTGTATATTTCAAAGTATTTTTCAGCACAATTTATCGCGCAAATCAGAGACCGCCCTCCCCTCATCCGAGGGGAAGCGGGGAGAGATTTCTGTATGTTTCATATCTGTATTCTATGGAGAAGCAGGTTTCCTCCTCTCCTTCTTCTTCAAGCACCCAGTCGGGTTCGGCCTCAAGATCCGGAAAATGCGCATCTGCCTCATATGCATAGTCGATACGTGTAATGACAGCCTTATGGCAATAGGGAAGCATCATTTTGTAAATACTCCCTCCCCCGATAATGAATATCTCATCGGATGGGTATTTTTTCAGCTCCTCCAGCAGTTCTTCCTTTGAATTGACCACGATCCCTCCGCGCACGGTATAATCCTTCTTCCGGCTGAGGATGATATTTGTCCTTCCCGAAAGCGGCATGCCGTTCGGAAAACCTGACATGGTCTTTCTCCCCAGTACCACCACATGGCCCAGGGTGAGTTCCCTGAATTTCTTCATATCGCTGGGAATCCTTACCAGCAGCTGATCCTTCAGCCCTATTCCCCAGTTTCTGTCCGCTGACGCTATCGCGATCATCCTTTACCTCCTTATACCGCTATGGGAATGTTCTTAACCTGCGGTCCCGTCACATAATCCTCCACCGTAAAATCATCCGGTGTGAACTGATAGAAATCCTTTATCTCCGGATTCAGTGTCACCTTCGGAGCCGGATATACCGGCCTTGAAATGAGTTCCTCAACTATGGGGATATGTCTGTCATAAATATGCGCATCCGCTATAACATGCACCAGCTCGCCGGGCTCAAACCCCGTTACCTGGGCGATCATCATGAGCAATGCGCTGTACTGTACAACGTTCCAGTTATTTGCTGCAAGCACATCCTGGGACCTCTGGTTAAGCACCGCATTAAGGCGGTTGCCTGTCACATTAAATGTCATGCTGTATGCGCAGGGATAAAGATTCATCTCTGACAGATCCTGATGCACATACATATTCGTCATGATCCGGCGGCTGTAGGGATTCTCCTTAAGATCAAAGAGCACCCGGTCCACCTGATCAAAATCACCCTCACGGTAATGATGTTTTATGCCCATCTGATAGCCGTAGGCCTTGCCGATGGATCCGTCGGGATCGGCCCATTCATCCCAGATATGGCTCTTAAGATCATTTACATTATTGGATTTCTTCTGCCAGATCCAGAGCACCTCGTCTATAGCCGACTTGATATAGGTCTTTCTCAGCGTGATCGCCGGAAATTCTTCCTGAAGATCATATCTGTTGACCACGCCGAATCTCTTTATGGTATAGGCGTAGCTTCCGTCCTCCCATTTTGGACGGACCTTCTCGCCCTCGGTGCTGAAGCCGTTATCAATGATATCACGGCACATATCTATAAACAGCCTGTCTGCATGACTCATACAGATCACCCGCCTTCCTTTTGCTTTCCTGCCCGAAGAGCCCTCTTCAGGGCCCCTGACGGTCAGGATCCTGATATTTTTTCGAAAAAAACGATTTACGGGTCCGAATATGCCAAACTGAGGCCCGTATGTCAAAATGTAACAAATTATATAGTATCATATTTTTGCATGCATGCCAAAACAAATCTCAAGTAACTATATATCTTTAAAGAAAGGAGTCTTTTTATGTACCCTACAGTTTACTGGGGCGAGCTGCTGCGCGATCTCCGGGTACAGCATTATATGCTGCAAAAGGAGGTAGCCATCCTTCTGCATATCAGCAGGCAGAGCTACTGCAATCTGGAAAACGGCCGCACACAGCCGACCCCCGAACAGCTCTCGGCGCTGTCATTCATATATGACGTCAATCTTCTTGACTACGTCCGTAAATGTATCCCCTCCAGCTTTGTAGCGGAGCAGATGGCCTACAGGAGCATCCAGTCCCGCCGGGTTTATGAAGTCCGTATGGAAGAGGAGGAAAAGCAGAAAAAAGCAGCATCAAAGCCTGTCCGCGGGAATGAGCCAAAGAAGGAAGCCGAAAAGCCGGAAAAGAAATCCGGAGCCGAAAACGAATCCGTAAATTATAAAGGAACCGACGAGGAAGAAATATCCGGACTTCAGGCGGACGCCTCATCTGTAACTTCCATTCCCGTGCGTGTCGGAAGAAAAAAACGCGACTCACCGACAATGTACCATAATACCTCGAACATGTCCTCCGTGGAGCTTCTCATGAGCGGGAAATATCCCCGTCCGTCAAAGATCAGCGAAGAAGCCCTACTGGGAAGGTTCAAAGAAGAAGAGAAACCCGATGTGCCGAAGAAAAAGCGCGGAAGGCCCAGAAAGAATCGAGATGAGGATGATACCTCCGCCGGCAAAAAAAAGGATGTGCCGGAGCACTCTGACACTGAATCCTCTGCAGAAAACAAGACTTCAGGGAAACCATCTTCTGCAGAATACTCCTCAGGCGTTGAAAAAAACGTAAAGGAACAGCCGTCTGCAGCAGGCTCCGGTACCGGAGAACATTCTGCAGCGGAGCCTTCGGCAGGAACAGGAAAGGAGCCCTCCGGTCCCATGCCGCCCGAAATCCTGCGTGAACTTTTTCCTCAGGAATCACCCTACAGCAAAGAAAAATACTAATCCTTAAAATCGAGCAGGCCGGCAAATGTACGTGCAAGCACGTCCTCTTGCCGGCCGTATCGCGCAAAACGCGGCACCTTCCGGCATTTCATACCGCCGAAGGCGCCGCATTCCTGTCTATCCTTTTTCTATGGCTCTAAGTACTTCTTCAGCCGCTTCCATATCTCCCTTGTCTATGGAACGGCTGACCTTGACCAGCTTAAGTCTCATGGTTTCTGACATTTCATATACCATCATACGCTGTATGCCCACTACGGCATCGATCTCCTCTTCCTCATCCAGAAGCTTGAGGATATCGGATACCATGGCACGTACATCCTTGTCACTGAGCTTAATACCGTTGGTTGCTTCAAATTCCATACCTGTAGCCACAAGATCCACAGTCCGCTCCAGGTAATCCGCAACACCGGAAACAACTCTTTCCCATGCCAGCAGTGTCTTGAGCCAGGTGCCTTCCGCCACATCCAGGCTGTCATCCTTGCTCATATTTACATGATCGTCAAAAAGATCCACCAGATATCTTGCGCCGATAAGCTTCGCCAGCTCTCTTACCTCACGAACCCCCGACATATAGGCATTCGTATCCTTTCCGAAAAGATACTGGGACAGTCTGCCGCGGTTCTCCTCATACTGGTCTACAAAGGCTTCCAGTTTCTGATAATATTCCTCAGGATCATCCTTGCAGGCCTTCAGGCCCTCATTAAGGACAACGCCGCAGCGCTGAAGCTTCTCGGCCATATCTGCCCTGTCATCGATCTGTTTCAGAAGCCTGGGATCCTGGGGCAGCGCCCTGGCAACCACATGCTTCTGGATCACTCGCATGAAAAGCGCTTCGTCAACAGGCATATGAAGAACGCCGGCAAAGCCCTCCCTTGTCAGCTCGAATTCATCAGTTGCATCATCTGAGGAAAGGAGTGCGTAAACTATCGCATCCTTACATTTACTGGTTTTTGAAGTCCTGATATTATGCAGAGTCTGGATACCGTCCATCAAAGGAAGGTCTATGGCAAGGAAAATGATATTATACTTATCCTTCTGCACTCTCTCCATACAGGCTATACCCGTATGGGAAACCGTAGTAAGACAGCCCACCCTGTCCGAAAGCTGCTTCAGATCGATCAGATCCTGACCCTTATGATCTATCAGCAGCACATAGCACTTTGCCTCATTCTGGTCGATCTTAAACTCCGGAATGGGTTCCTCCTCCGGTTCCTCTTCGATTCCCCGTATATGATTTATTTTGCGTATAACATCTTCCTTAAGATTCTCAAGCATTTACATATCTCCCCGGAATATTTTGTAAGTCTGTTGGCCGTTCAGTGTATGTTCTCAGCTCCGGGAAAACAAAGTAATCAATCCGAAATGCAGGCATTTAGGATTCGATTATTTTGTTTTCCCGGGGTGCTGATAATTATTCCACTACGATCTTGCGGAAATTCTTCTTCCCTCTCTGGATAATGAACTCCCCTTTAAGATCATCTTTTGTATATGCGGTCTTGGGATCGGTCACCTTCTCCTGATTTACGATCACACCGCCCTGCTCCACATTTCTCCTTGCTTCGCTTCGGTTTTTAGCCAGTCCTGCAGCTACCAGCAGACCAACCACATCGATCTTTCCATCAAGATAATCCTCATCCCTGATAACTGCTTCGGGCATATTCTCGGAACCGCCGGCTCCGAAAATGGACTTTGCAGCCGTTTCAGCCTTTTTAGCCTCTTCCTCACCGTGAACAAGCTCTGTAAGATGATAAGCGAGGATTTCCTTTGCCTTATTCAGCTCTGCGCCCTCCCAGCTCTCCATGGCATGGATCTCATCAAGCGGAAGGAAGGTCAGCATCTTGATGCAGTTGATGACATCCGCATCATCAATATTTCTCCAGTACTGATAGAAATCATAAGGCGTAGTCTTCTCGGGATCAAGCCATACAGCGCCCTTTTCGGTCTTACCCATCTTCTTTCCTTCTGAATTAAGAAGAAGCGTGATGGTCATGGCATGGGCATCCTCCTTATCCAGCTTTCTGCGGATAAGCTCACGGCCTCCCAGCATATTTGACCACTGGTCATCACCGCCGAATTCCAGGTTGCATCCATACTCTTCATAAAGCTTCAGGAAATCATAGCTCTGCATGAGCATGTAATTGAACTCCAGGAAGGTAAGTCCGTCTTCACTGGCAAGCCTCTGCTTGTAGCACTCTGCGCGAAGCATGTTATTAACCTTGAACATGGAACCGATATCACGGATGAACTCAATATAATTCAGGTCTCTCAGCCAGTCGGCATTGTTGACCATCATGGCCTTTCCTTCACCGAACTCAATAAAACGGCTCATCTGTTTTTTGAAGCATTCGCAGTTATGATCGATCATCTCGGTGGTCATCATTTTTCTGAGAGTTGTCTTCCCTGTGGGATCTCCGATCATACCCGTTCCGCCGCCCACCAGCGCTATCGGGCGGTTACCTGCCATCTGCAGTCTTTTCATAAGACAGAGTGCCATAAAATGTCCCACGTGAAGCGAATCCGCCGTAGGATCAAAGCCGATATAGAATACGGCCTTTCCGCTGTTCACCAGTTCTCTGATGGCTTCTTCATCTGTTGTCTGAGCTATAAGTCCGCGCTCCTTCAGTTCTTCATAAATACCCATTTATCATATAACTCCTTACAAATATAATACTGATCATCAACCGCCGTCTCATCCGAGGCAGACAGTACAATGGCTATTCTAACATATATCCCTGCGATTTTGAAGAGGGTTTTTCTTCTTTATATGCAAGCCGTGGTATATTGAAGCTCCCGGTCTT
>ONWK01000253.1 GCA_900321505.1 uncultured Eubacteriales bacterium | reverse complement strand
GGTGCTGCGCGGGCTTTTTGATACCATAGATATGAGAGCACGTTTTGTGACTATGGAGTCAGGCGTTCTGTCACTTCGTTCGCTGCTATATTTCTTAACGGTTGCTGCAGCCTTTGTCGTTCTCACCATGATACGTCTGAAGCAGCTGCGTGGAGGCTTCGGCGGCAACGGAAGGAAAAGGATATACCGCGGAACTGCGGTTGCAGTGACCATCGTTGTGACTGTACTTCTCAATGTGCTTGGTGCGGTGCTTCCGGACAGTGTGATGGAGCATGATCTTACCGTACAGGAGTACCATCAGCTGACGGAACAGACTAAGATGCTTCTGAATAATATAGATCAGGAGGTCCTGATCTATGTATACGCCAAAAAGGAATCCGCCGATGAAAATGTAACAAAGATGCTGAATAATTACTGCAGCTATCCCAACATTTCCGCGGAATATGTGAATCCGGAGCTTTCACCGGAATTCACGCTGAAGTATGCCTCAAACGGGCTGGATGACGGCAGTCTGATCGTTACCTCGGGAACGAGACACAGGAATATTCCCTACGGCAGTATCTATACCTGGTCCGATGAGTCCATGTCAGATTATACTGCGCCGGACGGTTTTGATCTTGAGGGCCAGCTGACCAGTGCCATAGATTATGTGACTACAGAAAGCATTCCCAAGGTGTATCAGATAACCGGCCATGGGGAGCTTACACTGGAGGGTAATTTCGCTAAGAGCGTTGAGCGTGAAAATGTGGATCTTGAAGAGCTTTCGCTGGTGTCAGCCGGAAGTGTTCCTGCCGATGCCCAGTGCCTGCTGATCCTTGCTCCCGGAGAGGATTACAGCGAAGCTGAGATATCTGCGCTGAAGGATTATCTGGAACGGGGAGGTAATCTGTATGTACTTCTTAAATGGAGGGAGGAGCCTGAGGAAAGGCTGAACGGCCTGCTCAGGGAGTATGGGATCATTGTAGAAAACGGTATAGTATCCGAGACCGATAAGGAGGTTTATTTCCAGGAACCCTATTATCTGATCCCTGAGATCAAAAGCACGGAGGTTACCGAAAAGCTTGCCGGGAATCTGGCGCTTTCGGTGCTGACTGTGGGAATGAGATCTGAAAACCCGGATATAAAACCGATCCTTATCACGGGAAAGAATGCATTTCTCAAAAAGGATCCCCAGAATTCGGAGTCCCGGGAATGGGAGCCGGGAGATGAGACCGGAGAGTATCTGCTGGGGCTTTATCTGGAGAGAGATGTGAAGCTCAGCGGCGATGATGCCCAGGGCGGCGCGGACGTGACGAAAAAGAGCAGGATAGTTGTTTTCGGATCCCCGCTTATTACGCAGGATGCCATAGATGAATATATATCAGGCATGAATCTGAAGCTTTTTGCCGAGATATTCAGTCATATGGTCAGTCATCCGGTAAGGATATCCGTACCGGCAAAGAGCTATGTGCTGCGGTATGTGACCGTATCGGAAGCGGATGCAAGATTCTTCGGAGTGATACTTTCGGGAGTTATCCCGGGACTGGTGCTTATTGCCGGGATAGTAACAGCACTGGTGAGGAGGAGAAGATAGCAGCTGGGATTTATCAGGCAGCAGATAAAGAGGACGGTTCCTGACCGGCCGGAAGGCTTTATTTATCAAAAATCGGAGAGGAGGGGTAAATGCCCCTCCTCTCCGATTTTAAATGCAGCCGGAGAAATACTGTTACGGTCAGTAACCGTCCTCCTGGCAGTTTATTCATATTTTCTGAGCAGCAGACTTGCGTTCTGTCCTCCGAAACCGAAGGCGTTGCACATGGCGGTCTTTATATCGGCCTTTCTTGCAGTGTTGGGAACGAAATCAAGATCGCATTCAGGATCTGCTGTCTTAAGGTTAATGGTCGGCGGAAGTATGCCTTCCTCCAGAGCCTTGACACAGGCTATGGTTTCGGTCACTCCACCTGCTCCCATGAGATGTCCGGTGGAGGATTTTGTGGAGGATACCGCAAGCTTATATGCGTGCTCACCGAAGAGAGTCTTGATGGCGCTTACTTCGATGATATCACCCTTGGGGGTGGAGGTTCCGTGGGCATTGATGTAGTCAACGTCCGTGAGCTTCATGCCGGCGGTCTTAACAGCCTGTTCCATGCAGAAGATGGCTGCGATCCCCTCCGGATGAGGGCTTGTTACATGATATCCGTCGGTACTGTTGGCAAAGCCTGAAACCCTGCAGCGGATCCGGGCATCGCGTCTTAAAGCGGTTTCTTCCTTTTCAAGGATGACTGCTCCGCCGCCTTCTGCCATGACAAAACCGTCACGGTCGAGATCAAAGGGACGGCTGGCATCCTGCGGAGCATCATTTCTTCTGGAGAGCGCGTGGATGGATGAAAGGCCCTGAATGGTAAGAGGCGTGGTGGCTGCCTCTGCTCCGACGCAGATGACTGCATCGGCCATATCCTGCTCCAGAAGGAGTATTCCGGTTGAAATTGCATCTATACCTGAAGCGCAGGCGGTGGATACCGTAAGGCTGGGACCCTTAAGCCCCTTTGCTATGGCTATCTCCGCAGCTGCAATATTTCCGATGATACGGGTGATGAAACGGGGACCGATCTTGGAACCCATACCGGTGCTGAGCTTATCCTGTGTATCTGCGATCTGGTTTATACCCGAAAATACGGTTCCGAGGACTATGCCTATACGCTCTTTGGGAAGAGGCATAACTCCGTTTTCGTCCTCTGTCAGGCCGGCATCCCTCAGCGCCTCTTCGGCAGCGGCATAACCGAACTGCATGAAGAGCTCCATCTCTCTGGCCTGTTTCTTAGTCATAAATTCTTCCGGCTGGAAATCCGGAACCTCGCCGGCAAAGGTTACCGGCAGATCTGACGCGTCAAATCTTGTAATGTGGCGTATGCCGGATCTTCCGGCGATCATGTTGCTCCAATAGGTATCCACGCCGACACCGAGAGGCGTAACCGCTCCCATGCCGGTCATCACTATGTTACTGTTCATTGTGTCTTGTCTTTACTCCAATCTTTCTCTTTAATTTCGGCACGGCGGACCTTACCGCTGCTTGTCTTGGGCAGCTCATCTACAAATTCGATCAGCTTCGGACGTTTGTAGGATGCCAGAGCGCCGCGAAGGTATTTTTGAATCTCCTTTTTGAGTGCGGCTGTAGCGGCTGTTCCCTCGGCAAGCACGATGGATGCTTTTATGGCCTGTCCGCGTATCGTATCCGGAATGCTGGTCACTGCACACTCAAGTACATAAGGAAGTCTCATGATCTCATTTTCGATCTCGAAGGGTCCTACCCGATAACCGGCAGACTTGATTATATCATCTACCCGTCCGACATACCAGTAAAATCCGTCCTTATCCATGTATGCCGTATCTCCGGTATGATAATAGCCGTCATGCAGCACATTTGCAGTATGCTCGTCATCCTTGTAATAACCGAGGAAAAGACCGTGAGGTTTTTCCTTATCGATCCTGATACAGATTTCACCGGTTTCTCCGGGACCGCACTCCTCACCGCTCAGCTTGAGGATATGTACATCATACTGGGGTGTGGGTTTGCCCATGGAACCGGGTCTTGGACGGGTGCCGGTAAGATTTCCGATGGTAAGGGTGGTCTCGGTCTGGCCGAAGCCCTCCATGATCGTGAGCCCCGTGGCTTCCAGAAAACGCCGGAAGATCTCGGGATTCAGGGCCTCCCCCGCGGTAGTCACATTTTTCAGGGAGGACAGATCATATTCCGAGAGGTTCACATGCACCAGGAATCTGTATACCGTAGGAGGCGCACAGAAGGTGGTTATCCTGTATTTCTGTATCATCGAAAGAATCTCTTTCGCATAGAAATCCGCATAATCATAGGTAAATACTGCTGCTTCACACAGCCACTGACCGTAGAACTTGCCCCACAGAGCCTTGCCCCAGCCTGTATCGCTTATGGTGAAATGCAGACCGCCGGGCTCTATACCGTGCCAGTAACGGGCGGTAATATAATGCCCGAGGGCATATTTATAACTGTGAGTCGCCATCTTCGGATATGAAGTGGTTCCGGAGGTGAAGAACATGAGCATGGGATCATCTCCGCCGGGGGCATCGATGGTACGCTCGTAGGTTCCCGAAAAGAATTTCACGCTGCGGTTATAGGAATCCCATCCGTCCTTTGTGCCGTTTACGATGATCTTCGTTTTGAGATTAGTATTGTATTTTGCTGCCTTATCGATCTCGTCCGTGATCTGTCCCTCGCCGGATGCGATCACGGCACGGATATCTCCCTGATTGAAACGGTATTCATAATCCTTTCTGGTAAGGAGGAAGGATGCGGGCACAGCCACGGCCCCGAGCTTATGAAGCGCGAGCATGATGAACCAGAACTGATAATGACGCTTCAGGACCAGCATGACCCTGTCGCCTTTTTTGATCCCAAGATACTCCAGATAGTTTGCAGTGCGGTTGGAATGCTTCATCATATCGCCGAAACTGATGTGACGTTCCCTTCCGTTTTTATCTATATGAAGCATGGCGGTCTTCTTCGGATATTCCCGCGCAAGTTCATCCACGATATCAAAGGCAAAGTTAAAATGGTCGTCATCCTGAAAACGGATATCAGTGAGGCGGCCTTCTTCATCATGTGCTGTATATATAAAACGCCCGGCAATCCCGGGTTCACGGGTAAGGATCGGTTTGTCCATGCTGCTCCTGGTGTGGTCATCATATATTTCACATGTAGTTTTGAAAACTACATGTAATGCTATCCATATACTTACTACAAAGTTGCTGTATTGTCAAGAAGAATAAGGGCATATTCACGTTCTGAAGGGTGCGGGAAAATCGATAAAAAAATGCTGAAAACTTATTGTTGACAAGAGAAAAATCATGAATATAATATGGATTAGTTAAAAAAATTTAATTAAATTTCTTTAACAAAAAGAAGAGACAAAAAGGAGAAAAAGGATGTTTGAGGAAATTAAGAGCGTGATCGTTGATACCCTGAGCTGTGATGAGGATAAGGTAGTACCGGAGGCATCTCTCACCGATGATCTTGGGGCAGATTCCCTGGATGCTGTTGAGCTGGGTATGGCTATCGAGGAGGCTATCGGAGTTACAATCGAGGATGAGGATCTTCCGAATATCAAGACTGTACAGGATCTCGTTGATTACGTAGAAGCTCACAAGTAATTTTTTTCCGGCTGACGCGGGCAGGATATTACTGCCCGCGTTTACTTTGTTTTTTGGAAAGAACGACTTCTTTAAGGAGTAAACAGAAATGAAGTTAATAAAACGACATAGAAAGAAACGTGCAGGTGAGCCTCCGGAGGAATCATTTCTTCCGGAGGAAAAACTTGTAGAAGGGGAAATGTCTGAGGAAGAGGCGCAGCCCATATCCCTGGATGAGGTTCTTGAGGCTCCCGAGGTGGCTCCGGCAAAAAAACCGCCGGATCCCCAGGCAACAGAAACCTTTACCTGTACACGCTGTGGTTCGCAGCATCTCATCAGGGAAATGAGGAAGGTCCTTTATGTATGCCCCGAATGCGGACAGCATCATAAGATATCCGCAAGAAGAAGGATGCGGAATCTGGCTGATCCGGGAACCTTCCGCAAGCTTAAGACTCCCGTCCCCATGCTGAATCCCCTGGATTATCCCGAATATGAAGATAAGATCCGCAGTCTTCAGGAGAAGACAGGCATGGATGAGGGCATACTCTCCGGTATCGGCGAGATTGAAGGAGAAAAGGCTGTCCTTGTTATCATGGGAAGTGAGTTCCTCATGGGTAGTATGGGTATAGCCGTGGGCGAGAAGGTCACAAGGGCCTTTGAGATCGCCGAAAAAGCAAAGCTTCCCATAATCATATTTACTGCCAGCGGCGGAGCCAGGATGCAGGAGGGTATCCTTTCGCTTATGCAGATGGCAAAGACATCTGCGGCGGCCAAGAGATTTTCCGAAAGCGGCGGACTGTACATTTCCGTGCTGACACATCCGACCACGGGCGGCGTAAGTGCAAGCTTTGCCACACTGGCGGACATCACCCTTGCCGAGCCTGATGCGCTGATCGGCTTTGCAGGACCGAGAGTTATCGAGCAGACCATAGGCCAGAAGCTGCCTGAGGGATTCCAGAGGGCGGAATATCTGGAGGAACATGGTTTTGTGGACAAGATAGTAAAAAGGCAGGATATGCGGAGCACACTTGCTCTGCTGCTCCGGCTGCACGAAAAGAAGAGGAGGCCGAAATTATGACGATCCGGGAGATCGATGAGCGGATGACGGCCATTGAGGAAGAAAAGAAGGATCCGCAGATATCTGAAGAAAGACTGATGGAGCTTGAGAAGGAATATGCCGGGCTGGGAGCTGCCTGCGACAGCCTGACGGCACATGACAAGCTTTTCCTGGCAAGACACAGAAAAAGACCGAAGGTGGATGATTATTTCAATGCGCTTTTTACGGATTTCTTTGAGCAGAAGGGTGATTTCCTTTCGTCGGAGGATCCGAGCATCCTCGGAGGTATCGCAGTATTTCACGGAATCCCGGTGACTGTCATCGGTCACAGGAAGGGCCATGACATAACGGAAAGCATGAAATTCCGTTTCGGCATGCCCGAACCCGAGGGTTACCGCAAGGCGCTAAGACTGATGAAGCAGGCAGAGAAGTTCGGCAGGCCCATCATTACATTTATTGATACACCGGGCGCATATCCGGGACTTGAAGCCGAGGAACACGGACAGAGCAATGCCATTGCCAGGAATCTGGCGGAAATGAGCGCGCTGAAGGTCCCGGTATTTGCCATCGTAACGGGTGAAGGCAGCTCCGGAGGAGCTCTTGCCCTGGGAGTGGCAAACAGGGTTTACATGCTTGAAAATGCCGTATATTCCGTGCTTTCGCCGGAGGGCTTTGCTTCGATACTGTGGAAGGATTCGGGCAGGGCTGCTGAGGCCTGTGATCTTATGAAGCTTACGGCGGAGGACCTTTACAGATTCAAGGTTATTGACGGTATCATTCCCGAGCCGGCGGGCGGAGCCCACAGGGATCCGGAGTCCGTATATAAGGCGATAGAACGTACCATCATGAGAGAATTCAATCAGTTCAAAAAGATGTCCCCGGCGGAAATAGCAAGGGACAGATATGAAAAATTCCGCAACATTGATATGGCAGTGAGGTAGGATGATGAAATTACTTAATGAAATGCTCGGGATAAAATATCCCGTGATACAGGGTGGTATGGCAAATATCGCCACAGGCGCTTTTGCGGCTGCGGTTTCAAATGCAGGAGCCCTTGGACTTATTGCTTCCGGAGGACTTCCGGCAGCTGCGATCGAAAAGGAGATATATGACGCAAGAAAGGCTACGGATAAGCCCTTCGGCGTGAATCTTATGCTTATGAATCCGGATGCGGAGAATATCGCAGATCTGCTGGCAAGGGAGAAGATAGGCATCATTACCACAGGTGCGGGTACTCCCGGAAAATATATAGAGCTCTGGAAGGAAGCCGGAGCCATGGTCATCCCGGTGGTGGCAAGCTGCGCACTGGCAAAAAAGGTTGAAAAGCAGGGCGCCGACGCGGTTATAGCCGAGGGCGGCGAAAGCGGCGGCCATGTAGGCGAGATGACTACCATGGCGCTGGTTCCTCAGGTTATAGACAGTGTGGATATCCCGGTCATCGCAGCAGGAGGTATAGCCGATGGAAGACAGATGGCGGCAGCCTTCTGCCTGGGCGCTGCGGGTGTTCAGGTAGGTACCTGCCTCCTTGTCAGTGAGGAATGCCCCATTCATGAAAACTATAAGCAGGAGCTTATCAAATCAAGAGATAACAGCACCACTGTTACGGGACGCAGTCTCGGCGCACCGGTACGTATCCTGAAGAATCCCATGGCAAGAGAGTATCTGCGACTCGAAGCTGCGGCTGCATCCAGGGATGAACTGGAGCAGATCACATTGGGCGGCCTTCGCCGTGCGGTATTTGACGGCGATATGAAGACCGGATCGGTCATGGCCGGCCAGGTATGCGGTCAGCTTAAGGAAGTGCGTCCGCTGGCAGATATCCTTGAGGAGCTCTGCGAGGGCGCAAAGAAGGTGCTGGGCAGCGCAGGCAGCCTGTCATTCTGAGTGAAGCGGAGGAATTGATAAATGAAACTCGGTTTTCTATATGCCGGACAGGGCAGTCAGAAGGTCGGAATGGGAAAGGATCTCTATGAGGCATATCCCGCATTCCGCGAGGTACTGGATAATGCAGCCCCCGGCTTCGACTTGAAGACAGTGTCCTTTGAAGGACCTGCGGAAGTCTTAAATGAAACAAAATACACCCAGCCATGTATGGTCGCTTTTGCGGTAGGGCTTACAAAGGTCCTGGCCGAAGAGGGTATAAAGCCCGATATGGCTGCAGGTCTTTCTTTGGGAGAGTACAGCGCTCTCTATGCTGCCGGAGTTTTTAAGGAGCAGCAGGTAATAGATCTTGTGGCTTTCCGCGGAAATGCCATGCAGAGCGCGGTTCAGGGACGGGACTGCGGTATGATAGCGGTCCTGGGACTTGAAAGAGAAAAGGTGCTCGAGGGAGTAAAGAAGACAAGGGAAAGCTTCCCGGGTCTCTGCTGTGAGACGGCAAATTACAACTGCCCCGGCCAGATAACCGTTTCCGGTGATGCCGAAGCGGTGAACGCAGCGGCAGAGGTAATGAAGGAGCTGGGAGCAAAGAAGGTAATGCCTGTAAAGGTCAGCGGACCATTTCATACATCGCTTATGAAACCGGCGGGAGATCAGCTCAGGGAAAGATTTGCGGAGGAAGAATTCGGCAAACCGGCTTTCCCGGTGATCTACAACGCCCTGGGACATGAAAAGGGTGACGAGACCATAGCCGAGCTGCTTGAAAAGCAGGTGCAGACATCCGTATATTTTGAGGATACCATCCGTTATATGGCGGAACAGGGCGTAACTCTTTTTGTGGAGATCGGTCCCGGAAAAACGCTGTCCAAATTCGTACAGAAGACAGTGGATGTTCCGGTAGTAACGGTGGAAAAGGCAGAGGATATAGCGGCGCTTAAGGAAATGATCGCTGCTCAGAGTATAGACTGATGATCCCGGTATAAACCGGTTGGAAAGGGTAAAGGATGAAAGAATTTGAGGGAAAGACAGCCATCGTGACCGGCGGAAGCCGCGGTATCGGCAGGGCTGTTGCGGAGAGGCTTGCGGAGGGCGGCGCAAATGTGCTGATCACCTGTGCAGGCAATACGGCTGCGGCAGAGGAGGTAACAAAGCTGCTGCAGGAAAAGGGCGTTAAGGCGGCTTATATCCAGGCAGATGCGGCTGATCCGGAATCAGCGGCAAAGATACTTACAGCTGCCGCTGAACTGGGAACTACTATTGATATTCTGGTAAATAACGCAGGTATTACCAGAGATAATCTTCTCATGCGTATGAAGGATGAGGAATTCGACAGAGTCATCGATACAAATCTGAAGGGAGTATTCTCCATGCTGAGGGCGGTGGCAAAGCCCATGATGAAGCAGCGTTACGGCAGGATCGTAAATATCAGCAGTGTTGTAGGCGTTTACGGAAATGCAGGACAGGTCAACTATGCTGC